>JAYRVQ010000097.1:0-9151 GCA_041918465.1 Anaerolineales bacterium | reverse complement strand
CCCGCCACCATCCGCAGGGATGTGGTTTTGCCGCATCCCGATGAACCCAGCATGGAAAAGAATTCCCCGTGTTTAATCTGCATATCCACGTGATCCACCGCGTTCAACATGGTGCCTTCGGGAGTCCTAAAGGTCTTAACCACGTCGCGCAGTTCTACGGCAAATTCGCTCAGTTGACTCATTTACATACTCCCATGGATGGATTTGATGGTATCTTCCAAACGGTTGAGCAGGAAATCAATCTGCTCCTGCGTAATGATCAACGGCGGCTCAATGCGGATGGTCTGCGCACTTGTCAGCGTACCCGAGACCAGGATACCGCGTTTGAAGAGTTCCGCGGCCACTTTGTAACCGATCTCTGGCGTCTTGAAGTGCATGCCGATCAACAGGCCTTTACCCGTTATTTTCTCATAAATTTGTGGATATTGCGCGGTGAATTTCTGCAATTTGGGAATCAGATACTCGCCCTTCTGCGCGGCTTGTTCCCACAACCGCTCCCGCAATGTGACATGGATGGATGCAATCGCCGCCGAGCAGGCCAGCGCGCCGCCGCCCGTCGTCGTCGTGTGCATGAACGGATTCGGGTACATCATCGGCTGGAAGATTTCCTCGGTGGTGCAGACCGCCGAGATTGGCATTACGCCTCCACCAAGAGACTTGGCAACGGAGAGAATGTCGGGGACGACATCCCAATGCTCGACACCCCACAACTTCCCCGTCCGACCCAGACCCGTCTGCACTTCGTCCGCAATCAGGAGCGCACCGTACTTTTTCGTCGCGGCACGAATGCGCGGCCAGAAATCGTCGGGCGGGACAATGGCGCCCGCCTCACCTTGAATCGGCTCGAACAGCACGCCTGCCACGCCGATGCCGACCTTGTCACAGATCTCGAGTTGCTTTTCCACCGCGTCCGCATCGCCAAACGGGACGTGATAGACGGGGCCTGCGTACATTGGTCCCATGGGGGCGCGATAGTCAGATTTACCCATCATCGAAAGCGACCCCATCGTCTTGCCGTGGAAGGCTTTGACCGCCACAATGAACGCCGACTTGCCTGTGTAGAGTTTTGCAATCTTGATGGCCGCCTCGATGGATTCGGTGCCGCTGGCCGCGAACCAACTGTATTTCAAATTACCAGGCGTGATCGTGGAAAGCAATTTCGCTAACACGCCGCGCAGCGGGTCGATCAATTCCTGCGAGGGCATGGGCGAACGTTCGAGTTGTGCCTTCACCGCCGCGACCACGTCGGGATGAGTCCACCCGAGGTTCATCATCCCGAATCCGCCGAGGCAATCGAGATATTCGCGTTCAAGCACATCCTTAAAGACCGCGCCCTGCCCCGTCCATTCCACCGAGGCCCAGTCGCCCGCCTCGGTGACCGACTTGCGATATTCCAGCCAGCCTTTGTTGAAGTGCTCGGCGAAATTCTCTTTCGACTCTGCAATGATTCTTTTTGCCTCTGCCGCCGCAGGAAAACCCTTGCTGTGAATCAGATTCAACCAGCGGGATGAATATTCGAGTGCGTCTTCGTAATCGTGGGTCATAATTCTCCTTCACAGACATCATAGGTTTTAGAAACCTGTGATGTCGCCAATTAAAATTTTCGCGACCATTCCTTCGGCCAGCGTTCGATGACAACCTTTTTCTGCGTAAAGAACTCGACCGCGTCCATGCCTTGTCCGTGCATATCACCGAAGAACGAATCCTTCCAACCCGAAAACGGGAAGAAGGCCATCGGCGCGGCCACGCCGATATTGATTCCAATATTTCCCGCCTCCACTTCATGCCTAAACTTGCGCGCCGCCGCTCCGCTCGCTGTGAACAGGCTGGCCTGATTACCATACACGTGGCTGTTCGCTAGAGCAATGGCACCCTCGATCGTGTCCACATGCATTAAACCCAGCACAGGGCCAAAGACCTCGGTCTTCCACAACTCGCTTCCTTTTTGGACATCCGCGACAATCGTCGGGCGGACGAAGGCTCCGCGCTCGTAGCCTTTGACGACCGTCCCGCGGCCGTCCACGCAAACGTTCGCTCCCTCGCTGGACCCGATGCCGATTAACTGCTCGACGCGCGTTTTACTCGTCTGATTGATCAGCGGCCCCATCTGAATCCCCGCTTCGAGTCCATACCCGACCTTTCGGCTGGACGCGGCGTCGCAGATTAATTCCGTGAACTCGTTGCGCGCCGACCCAACCGTCACAGCGAGCGAGACGGCCAGGCAGCGCTGTCCCGCGCACCCGAAGGCAGAATCGGCGATGATCGTCGTCGCCATGTTCATATCCGCGTCGGGCAACACAATGACGGGATTCTTCGCCCCGCCCTGCGCCTGGACGCGTTTTCCGTTGGCCGCGCTGCGGCTGTAAATATATTTCGCCACGTTGGTTGAGCCGACAAACGTGATGGCGCGGATGGCGGGATGATCGAGGATGCCATCCACCGCGTCCTTCGCGCCATTGACGAGGTTGATCACGCCCTTCGGGAATCCCACCTGCTCGATGAGTTTGAAAATAAACTGCATCGTCATCGGCACTTTCTCGGACGGCTTCACCACGTAGGTGTTTCCCGCCGCGAGCGCGTAGGGCAAATACCAGAAGGGAATCATGCCAGGGAAGTTGAACGGCGCAATCGTGGCGCACACGCCAACGGGCTGGCGGATCATCAACTCATCAATGCCAGTGGCGATGTCTTCCACAAATTCGCCTTTGCCGAGGTGCGGCATCCCGCAGGCCACTTCCACATTTTCGTAAGCGCGCACCATTTCGGCTTTGGCCTCGTCAAGGGTTTTACCGCACTCATCCGTGATGAGTTTGGCAATCTCGTCGCCGTTGGCGCGCATGATGTCGCGCAGTTTGAAGAGATACTGCACGCGTTCATTGACGGGAGTCCGTCTCCAGGCAGGAAAGGCTTCGCTGGCGGCTTGCGCGGCCGCGTCTACATCCGCTTTTGTGCCGAGGGGAGTTTTCGCGATAACTTGTCCCGTCGCGGGGTTGATCACGTCAAAATATTCGCTGACGTTTGGCTTGATCCATTCGCCGTTTACAAAATTCAAGATTTCCATCAATTCTCCTGTGCTGTCGCAAGTCAAATGTCAACAGGCTAACTGTTTACATTAGCGCCTTTGCTTTTTTCAATACTTTTTCCAATCACCGCGTACCGAAAATCCTTTCCCTGATATGTCTGCACTGCGCCGATTATGCCGTAAACAATGAACGCAAGATTTCCAAAAACCATCAAGAAAACGCTTACGATGACCGCAATAAAGATTCCCCCGCCGGATAAGTCAAAAAGTCTTTCATTTTGGGATGATGCGGCAAGGAAAACGGGTATGAAGATTGCGCCCACCATACAGGCTGACGCCAACATATTGAATGCCAATGACACGAATTGCCAGACCAATGCCTGTAAGGATTGAAATCTAATATAAGAAGATTTATTCTTTTGCGTAAGATAGATTAGGATTGGTACCAAAACGCCGATGTAAGAAAAGAAAACAGATCCATGGGACAGCGCTGCCAATAATCGCGTTTCCTGACTCAAACCAGACATTTCCATATTTTGTACTTTCAACTTTTCGGGTTGAGATTCCTGGACAACTGGCTGGTTTTCAAACAATTTTGGGGCATATTGTTTTAGATCGTCTGCAAGTTGACCATCCGCCCAGCCCTCATATCCTGAGAGCGCCATAAAGCCCTGCTTCGGTTGAAGGAGTTGGAACGGAAATTTTAGCGAGAGGGAAAAGCCAACGACTTCATAGGACTTGACGTAAATGACGTCGGTGAATAAAAAGAATTTTCCAATTTTCTCAACGTCAGGCCAACTGCATCGGATATGCTTGAATGGCGAATTCTTTTGTTCGATTCCTTCGGGCGAGATTATTATGCAAGAAAAAAATCCTGCAATAACGCCAAGCGTCATTTGGACAAGATTAAAAATAAGCAAAAGGATAATCGGCAACAGGAGGCAGGAGAATACAATCTTTATTACACCAAATTCAGCTTCTGCTCGCATTAGCGAAGCCATCATCAGAATCATCAAAATCAACGGAATCCCAAAGACGACTCCCATAAATGCCAACGAAACGACATTCACTACGAGAGTCCAGCGTTTGGGTTTATAGATGTGAATGTTTGAAGTAGTATCCAAATTACTTCTCCTGCTCGGTGCATTCGTCATTGCGAGGAGGGTGTCCTTCCCGACGAAGCAATCTCCTTACGATAGGAGGAGATTGCTTCGCAACGAACGCTCGCAATGACGGAATCCAGTTACCAATTACCAATCACCACTTACCATTTACTGTTCTCTACTTCACTTCCTTATCCATCAACTCCGCCAGCCCCTCATCAATAAGATTGAGGCCTTCATCCAGTTGCTCCTTCGTAATGGTGAGCGGCGGGACGATGAAGAGGATGTTCTTGAAACCGAAGACGTACACACCGTTTTGGATGAGGAAGTTTTTGAGCGGGGCGGGATCGAGAGGCTCTTTCGTCTCGCGGTTCTTCACCAGTTCGAGCGCGGTGAAGAGACCGATGTAACGCGCGTCGCCTACGGACGGATGTTTCTGCTTGAATTCCTCAAGCCGCTGACCGAGATACTTCCCCACTTTTTTCGCGTTTTCGAAGATTTTTTCTTCTTCATAAACTTCAATCGTCGCGAGCGCGGCGGCGCAGGCGAGGGCGTGACCATTGTATGTGAGTCCCGCGTAGAGGACGTGGTCATCAAAATATTTGGAAATCTTCTCGCGGACGATGACCGCGCCAAGCGGAACGTATCCGCTGGTGATGCCTTTGGCGGTGGTGATGATGTCGGGGACGGTGTTCCAATTGTCTACCGCGAACCACTCGCCCGTGCGTCCCCAGCCCGACATGACCTCGTCCGAGATGAGCAGGATGCCGTACTTGTCGCAGATCTCGCGCATGCGCGGCCAATAGTCATCGGGCGGGATGATGAGGCCGTTCGTGCCTGTCACGCCTTCGAGAATGATGGCCGCGATCTGGTCGGGACCTTCGTGCTGGATCACCTCTTCAACGTGCTTGATGCACTCGCGGTGACAGGTCTCACGCGTCCAGCCGAAGGGACAGCGGTAGCAATACGGGTCGAGGAAATGAACGATGCCTGGGATGGCTGGCTCGACGGGCAGACGACGGTAATCGCCCGTCAGGGCGATCGCACCGTGCGTCGCGCCATGATAGGAGCGATAGCGCGCCAAAATTTTCTGCCGTCCCGTGTAGAAGCGGGCGATCTTGATGGCGTTCTCGTTGGCTTCCGCGCCGCCGAGGGCGAAGAAGGTTTTCTTCAGATCGCCAGGCGTGATCTCGGCCAGTTTCTTTCCGAGCAATCCGCGCGGCTCGGTGGCCGCGCTGGGGCTGACGAAAGTCAACTTGGCGGCTTGCTCCTGAATCGCTTTGACGATCTTCGGATGCTGGTGACCCGCGTTCTGGTTCACGAGTTGGGAGGCGAAATCGAGATAGCGTTTTCCATCCGCATCGTAGAAATAGACTCCCTCGGCGCGCGTGACGGGGATCGGTTTCAGCGGTCCCTGCGCGGACCAGGAAAAGAAAGTGTATTCTTTGTTCAGGTCGATGATTTCTTGGGCGGTGAGGGTCATTGGGATTCCTTTTCGAGTCAAAAGTCGAAGGTCAAAAGTCGCGCGACCTTGGACTTTCGACCTTCGACTATTTCTTGACTTCCTTCACGATCTCCGCGTACACATTGAGCGTCTCGTCAATGTCCGCGTCGGAGTGGGAGTAGCAGAGGAACCAGGGTTCGCGGGCATCGTTATCGGGCATGACGCCGCGGTCAATAGCTTTGGCGATGAGTTCCTCGTACACGGCCTGATCGCTCTTGGCCCAATCACGCTGACAGGTGACCGCGTCCACGCCGATGGCGAAGGAGAACATGGCGGGGTATCCGCTGAAGACGGCGGGGATGTCGTTGTCTTCGAAGATGTCCTTCAACCCGTCCATGAGACGTTTGCCGCGCTGTTCGATGGATTTCAAAATCGGCTTGGTCTGCAACAATTTCAAAGTCGCGTACGCGGCGGCGACTCCCGCCTTGTTGTTGGTGTACGTCCCACCCTGTGCGACGCCGTGACCGATGATGGACATGATCTCGCGCGAACCGCCGAACGCGGCCACAGGGTAGCCGTTGCCGAGGGCTTTCGCGTACGTCGCGAGGTCAGGGTGGATGCCGTAGTACTCCTGCGCGCCGCCATTGGCGATGCGGAAGCCCGTCTTCACTTCGTCGAGGATGAAGACCGTCCCGTGCTTTTTGGTCTCTTCGCGGATGAGTTCGAGGAAACCAGGTTGCGGATCAATCGCGCCGCAGTTGCCCTGACATGGCTCGGTGATGACGGCCGCGATCTGGTCGCCGTAGGAACGCATGACGCGCTGGAATCCTTCGGCGTCGTTGAACGGAAGCGTGATGATGAACTCGCGCATGGATTTGGGGATGCCCGAAGAGGCAGGCACAGGAATAGGACTACGCGCATTGCCGTAGGATTCGATCGGCGCGTAGGTGGACCACAAGGTGTGATCGTGGAAACCGTGATAGTTGCCCTCAAATTTCAGGATGATGTCGCGGCCTGTGTAAGCGCGCGCCACACGGATGGCGTGCATGGTGGCCTCGGTGCCAGAGCAGGCCATGCGCACCATCTCGACGGCGGGACACATGGCCGCGATCATTTCCGCCACTTCCACTTCGAGTTCGCCCGTCATGGCAAAAAGGCCGCCGCGCTGAATCTCCTCGATCACTTTCGCGTCCACCTCGTCGTAGGCGTGGCCGAGGATGATGGGGCCGAACGCCATGCGGTAGTCAATGAAGCGGCGACCGTCCACGTCCCAGAGATGGGCGCCTTTGCCTTTGTCCACATAGGGAGTGACGCCCTCGCCCCAATAGCGGAAGTTGGAATTGACGCCGAGCGGCAGAATTTTCTGCGCCCGTTTTTGCAGGGATTGGCTTTTTGGCCCAGCGAGACTCATGATGACTCCTTGTTAGAGGGTGCGTCGCACCTTTGTCGAGGAGACGATCCCTCTCCGTATGGTGCGACGCACTCGCGATTTATTTCTTGATGACGGTTTCCGGTGCGCGCCATTGATAAACATCTTTGATGATGAGCGGCACAATGGACGTGATGGTGCGCCTCACGCCCGGGACCTTGCGAATGGTTTCTGTGACGAAGCGATAGACCTCGTCTGTATCTTTTGCCACCACCTGAATGCTGATGTCATTTTCACCGATGGAGCAGGCCACGTAAGTGACGTTTTCGAACTCGGCCATTTTCTGCGCCACCTCACGGATGCGATCTGACTCGACCTCGAGCCAGACATCGGCCCGAATCGGCAACCCCAACGCCTCGGGGCGGACGACCGCGCTGAGACGGATGACATCCTCCTCGATCATCCGCTCGATGCGATAGCGCACCGCCCGCTCCGAGACTTCGCCGATCTGCCGCGCGATCTCCGATGCGGACTTGCGCCCATCTTCGAGAAGCAAATTGACAATTTTCAAATCTGTTTTGTCGATTTCGTACATAAATTATCCCTATTTATTCCGAAACAAACACAATATACACGGAATTTTGAGAGGCGTCAAGAATTTGGTATAAACCACAAAGCACGCGAAGAATGAAAGAACCCCGCCGCAAGCGGACGGGGTATCATCCGCTAAAGATATAGAACGCTTACAATCTTCTTCTTACGCCGCAGAGCGGCGGGGTATTAGACCCAAGATGGAGAATAAATGTTAACACCCGAAGCAGAATTCTTCGAGCAAATGATTCTGCCTGCGGTTGTGGATGTTCTGTTAAGCTTATTGGCATTTAAAAAATTTTTACCCCTCAAAGTTTCGTAATTGGTAATAGAAATTGCTCCCCCTAAAAATATCAACTTATCGTGCGGCCTTAAAAGATTCCAGAGAATATTTTCGCTACCGAAAAAGAATAATATGCCCAGAAATACAACGGGATGTCCATTGTAATTACACATAAAGACGGCACACGAAACCCAAAAGATGCTCAATAAATTCCATAATTCCTTACCATCAATTTTGCTTTTTTCATTGACGCATCAACCTTCCGTGAGTATAATCCGCCTTCGGCTAATTTTTGAAACAGGAGCGCGATATGATTGAAACAAACGAATCAGCGTCTGCCGTGGCGCTGGGACCCAAAACTAAACTTTCCGGCAAGGTTATGAAGATCACTCTGGCGGGGGCATTGGTGGACGTGGGACAGGAACTACCCGGCGTTATCCACATTTCGCAGATACAGAAAGATCCCGTCAACAAAGTGGAAGACGTGCTGAAACCCGGTCAAAGTGTGGACACGTGGGTGAAGCGCGTTAAGAAGGATCGCATCGAACTAACCATGATCGAGCCGCTCGGCGTGGAATGGGGTGAGATCCAACCCGAGATGGTTGTCAAGGGAAAAGTGGTGCGGCTTGAGGCCTACGGCGCGTTCGTAGACTTTGGCGCGGAGCGCCCCGGCATGGTGCATGTGAGCGAATTGACGCGCGGTTATGTTAAAACACCTGGAGAGGTTGTCAAGGAAGGCGACGAGATCGAAGCCATGGTTTTGGAAGTCAATCGCAAGAAAAAGCAAATCCGTCTTTCAATGAAAGCCCTGATGCCTGAAATCATTGAAGAGGAAAAGCCCGCGCGTGAGCCTCGCGAGCGAGGAGAACGCGGCGACGCCCGCAAGGGACGCGGGCCCAAGCGCGGCAAGAAGCAGGAAGAATCCTTCGAGCTGGTAAACGAGACCCCGAAGGAACCCGAATTGACCGCCATGCAAATCGCCTGGCAGATGGCCATGGATCGAGCCAAGACCAAAGATAAACCGGTGAAGGTGAAGACCGCCAAAACCACTTCCAATGAACAGGCTGATATCCTATCCCGCACGCTGGAAAAACAACTCCCCACTGGCGGATAAGAGCATTGTTTTACAAAAATTACTGCCCTCGATTTTTCGAGGGCAGTTTTAATTCTACTGATTGGCTTCAAGTTCCTTCAGAAACTTCTCCTTGTTGGCAGTGCGAGCCACCTTCCCGCTGGAGGTCTTGAGCACCCACTTCGGTCCGACCACACGGACATAGCGAACGGCGATGGCTGAGTTCTTGGTCACATGCTTGCGGATCTCATCGGAAACGCGCTCATG
>JAYRVQ010000096.1:0-6773 GCA_041918465.1 Anaerolineales bacterium | reverse complement strand
GGTCACATTCCAATCCCAGTTGTGAGTCAACACATAATATCCACCGCCAATCATCAGCGGGCCCCAGACAATCAGCACGGCAATCTCGCCGAGGGCGATATATTTTAACGGCCAGGTGTAGAACAGAACGAAGAACGCGCCCAACGCAAGCAAAATCCAGATGACAGGATCGCCCGCGTTGATAAAGATGAGGTAGAGACCACAAACGAGGGCAAGCAGACCCGTCACCGCGAAATAGGTCAGGTGCTGACGTTTGGTCATCAAGCCAGAGGCGACGGGTTGTGCACCGTAAATAGTGCGGAAGTAGTTGTCCTTGTCCACGCCGCGCACGTAGTCAGTAAAGTCGTTGAAGATGTTGTTGGAGGCGTGGGCGAGGATCAAGCCGAAAGTCAGTGCCAGCCACGGGGTCAGGGCGAACGAACCGTCGCGCCAGGCGAAAAGTCCCGCGAGGGCGGCGGAGATGAAGGTCATGATGAGCACAGCGGCACGGGTCGAGATCAGCCACTTTGAGACGACATCCAGTTGATCCCACTCCTCTTTTGAGACTTCGGGGATCACATTCAAGGCTTTCTTCCACATTGCAAAGTTCATTTGAAACTCCTAAAGTAGTTTTGGGCGATTATAACAACACTGATAGGTTTGGAAAGAAACATTTAGCGCCCAAACAAACAAAAATTTGCAGTCAACGAGAAAGCTGTATAAACATCATTGAGTTGGACGGCTCAATTGTTCAGACAAGTATTAACTTGCGTAAGGTGACAAATGTCACTATCACTAGTGATTTATCGCTCTAGTATTTTTGTGAATTATTTCACATAATAATCTTAGCGCTCATCCATGCCGTTGCACTCCACCTGAGCGCGGCTGGAGTGTTCCACTTTCTTCAAGAGAGAGGATGCTATGGAAATTGCAACAGAGATTAAATCTCCCCCTGCCCCAATCCCAAAACTGATTGAAGACTTGACCTTGCTAAACGAGGTCTCGCATCGCACCGCAGGTGTTTCGCGCCTGGAGATGTGCATCCAGTGCGGCACGTGCGGCGGCTCCTGCCCCTCCGCGGCGGATATGGATCACACTCCGCGCATGCTCTTTGCCATGATACGGGCTGGTATGCGGCAGTCTGCCTTGATGAGCAACACGCCCTGGATATGTGTCTCCTGTTACCACTGCGTGGTGCGTTGTCCGCAGAATGTGCATATTGCGGACGTGATGTACACGCTCAAAGGCATGGCCATTCAATCCAAACTGTACCGCGACTCAACCGCGCCAGATTTCTCACAAACATTTGTTGACATGGTTGAGGAATACGGTCGCAGTTTTGAATTCGGACTAGCCACGCGGCATTACTTGAAGCACTTTCCCCTGCGACTGCCCAGCATGATGCCCATGGGCTTTGGTATGTTGACCAAACAACGCATGTCAATGACCCCCATCCGAATCAAAGGCATCGGCCAGCTCAAAACGATCCTGAAAAGAGCGAAAGAAGTGGAGGCAGACTCATGAGCAAATATCTCCTCTACCCCGGTTGTTCGATGGAGTCCAGCGCGCGGGCGTATTACGACTCGCTGAAGGCCATTTGCAAACCCATCGGATTGGAACTGGAAGAGATTGATGATTGGAATTGCTGTGGCGCAACCGAATACCTCGGCATCAGTCTGACGCCCGCCTACGCACTCATCTCGCGCAACCTGGCGCTGGCATCACAACAAAGCAACGGCAATCGCACTGTTGTTGCGCCCTGCTCGGCCTGCTACCTCAACCTCGCCAAGGCGGACTATTACATGCGCGAGCAACCCACACTGGCGACGCACGTCAACGAGGCGCTGGCCGCGGGCGGACTGGCCTACCAGCCCGGCTCGCTCGACATACGCCACCTGCTCGACGTTCTCGTTTATGACATTGGGATGGATACCATTAAATCAAAAGTTGTCCGCCCGCTGACAGGACTGCGCGTTGCGCCGTATCTCGGTTGTATGGTGCCGCGTCCCGATTACGAGAAACGCTGGTCGGACCACGAGCATCCTGTTGAATTAGACCTGTTACTCAAAGCTCTTGGAGCGGATGTGATTGATTTCCCGCTCAAAACCCATTGTTGCGGCGGGCACATGACCCAGATCGGCCCGGACACCGCCTTTGAGTTGATCCGCAGACTGGTTTCGTCCGCGGACGCACACGAAGCGGATATCATGACCACAGTCTGCCCGATGTGTCAGATGAACCTGGATGCCTATCAGGGCGAAGCCAATCGTCACTTTGGTACAACATATAAAATGCCCATCGTTTTCTTCACTCAATTAATGGGCTTGGCCTTCGGACTGGATCCGAAAAACCTGGGCTTCGGCCTGGAGTTGACGAGCGCAAAGAAAGCCATGTCGAAGATAGGTGTGGATGTGCCTGCTCCACAGGAAACGGGAATTCCCCGTCCGCGCAAAGACTCCAGTCTACCGATGCCGAAACCGCTTCCCACAAAAGCGGATCTGGCGGAGAAAGCCGAGGTGGCGAAATGACTCAACATAGCGGAATCAGCCAAAATGTCGAGGAAAGAATCGGGGTCTACGTCTGCCACTGCGGCACAAACATCGCGGGTATGGTGGATGTCCAGCAGGTCGCAGAATGGGCTGCCACCCGTCTTAAGCACCGCGGCGTGGTGATTGGCCGCGATTACAAATTCATGTGCTCCAGCCTTGGGCAGGAGTTGATTGAGAAAGATATCAAGGAACTGGGTTTGACGCGTGTGGTGGTGGCGGCCTGTTCGCCACACCTGCACGAGGCCACATTCCGCACGGCTTGCAAGCGCGCGGGACTTAACCCGTATTTGTGCGAACTAGTCTCCATTCGCGAGCAAGTCTCGTGGGTGCATACCGATAGGGTGGCCGCAACCGCCAAATCGCAGGCAGTTCTTTCGGGCGGCGTGGAGCGCGTGTTGCATCACGAGCCGTTGGAACCCCTGTTGGTGCCGATCCACCCTGCCACACTGGTGGTGGGCGGAGGTATTGCGGGTATTCAGTCTGCACTGGAAATCGCCGACGCGGGTTTTCATGTTTATCTTGTTGAGCGCGAACCGTCCATCGGCGGACACATGGCGCAGTTCGACAAGACCTTCCCCACTCTGGACTGCTCAGCCTGTATCCTGACGCCGCGCATGGTTCAGGCAGGGACGCATCCGAATATCACTTTGCTTACCTGGAGCGAGGTTGAGAAAGTGGATGGCTACGTGGGCAACTTCATCGTCACCGTGCGCAAAAAGGCACGCAAGATCAAAGAAGAATTGTGCACCGGCTGTGGCATCTGCCAGGAAAAATGCCCGAAAAAAGTAATTGACGATGTATACGAGGCTGGACTGGGCTATCGCAAGGCCGTGTACACACCGTTCCCGCAAGCTGTGCCCAAGTTCCCCGTTATGGATGTGGCGAACTGCACGTACTTTGAAAAAGGCACCTGCAAGGCCTGCGAGAAATTCTGCCCGACCAACGCCATTGACTTCAATCAACAGGATGAAATCTTCACGATTGAAGTCGGCAATATTGTTCTCGCGACAGGCTATGACCTGTTCGATGCGCGCCGCGTCAGCAATTATGGCTACGGGCGTTTGCCGAACGTGTTCACCAGCCTCGAGTTCGAACGGCTAAGCAATGCGGCCGGCCCCACCAACGGCAACATCGTTCTTCGGGATGGCAGGACCACTCCGAAAGCGGTGGGCATCATCCACTGCGTTGGCTCACGCGACCGCAACTTCAACAACTACTGCTCCACCATCTGCTGTATGCAGGGACTCAAGTTCGCACACCTCGTCCACGAGCGGACAGGAGCAATAGTCTACAACTTCTACATTGACATGCGCACCGCCTACAAAGCCTATGATGAGTTCTATCAGCGCGTGCTAGAAGAAGGGACGCTGTTCGTACGCGGCAAGGTTGCCGAAGTGACCGACGTGCCGCGCATCCCGGACGAAGAAGGTCATCTCATCATCCAATGCGAAGACACGCTGGCGGGCAAGCAGCGCCGCATCCCCGTGGACATGGTCATCCTGTCGATTGGTCTGCAACCTCGCGCCGACGCGAAAGAGACCGCTAAAAAGTTCGGCCTTTCCTGCTCAGCGGATGGCTGGTTCATTGAGAAACATCCCAAACTCGACCCCGTCGCCACCATGACGGAGGGCATCTACATTGCGGGTTGCGTGCAAGGCCCGAAGGATATCCCCTCCAGTGTGGCACAGGGAGCGGCCGCGGCAGCGCGTGTGCTTGGCAAGATCCAGCAGAAAGAGATGGCGCTCGAACCCGTGCGTGCCACCGTCAACCAGGATCAATGCTCGGGCTGTCGTATCTGCAACAACATGTGCCCGTTCAACGCCATCCTGTTCCACGAAGACCGCATGGTCAGCGAGATCAACCCTGCGCTGTGCCAGGGGTGCGGAACCTGCGTGGCGGCCTGCCCTGCGGGAGCCATCAGCGGTACCGCCTTCAGTAATGAGCAGATTATGGCGCAGATCGAAGGCCTGATGTTGCTCAACGTGGACGCATAAGGAGCGGACATGAACAACGACACCTTTGAACCCACCATCATCGGCTTCACCTGCAACTGGTGCTCGTACCGAGCCGCCGATCTGGCTGGCACGGCACGCGTCAAATACCCGCCCAACGTGCGCCTCATCCGCCTGATGTGCTCAGGACGCCTCGATCCGACTTTCGTTTTCAAGGCTCTTTCCAGCGGAGCGGACGGCGTGCTCATTACGGGATGCCATCCGGGCGAATGCCACTATCTTGAACAGAACTACAAAGCCATGCGCCGCTTCCACCTGTTGAGGCGGACGCTTCAGGGCCTCGGACTTGAGCCTGGCCGCGTTAAACTGGTTTGGGCGTCGGCCGCGGAGGGAGTGAAATTGGCAGGCGAAATTGCCTCGTTTGTAGAGGAGATCCGCGCTCTGGGTCCCCTGCACTGGGGAGACGCTGGCGCTCCAGTAAGTAAAAAATTGGAGGAGGTGCCCGCATGACCGCCAAACCAAAATTTGCCATGTACTGGGCCGCGTCGTGCGGCGGATGCGAAATCGCTGTTCTTAACATCCACGAAAAGATCCTGGATGTGGACGCCAACTTCGATGTGGTCTTCTGGCCAGTGGCAATGGATGCCAAATACAGAGATGTGGAAAAGATGGAAGACAAATCCATCCTGCTCACGCTCTTCAACGGCGGCATCCGCAACGATGAGAACGAACATATTGCCAAACTCCTGCGCGAGAAATCACAGATCCTGGTCGCATTCGGCTCGTGTGCCTGCGAGGGTTGCATCCCCGGACTGGCGAACCTGAGCAACTCCAGCGAGATCATAACCACCGCCTTCAATACCATCAGCACCGACAATCCCCAAAAAATCTACCCGCAGGCCTCCTACAATATGCCTGAAGGCGATATCCACATCCCCACCATTTACCCCGTGCTCAGAACTCTCGACCAGGTAGTGGATGTGGATTACTACATGCCCGGCTGTCCGCCTGAATCACACCAGATCGCGGCAGTGATTGATCTTGTTATCCAGGTTTTGCAAGGCAAGGCGCAACTTCCACCCAAAGGCGCGACCATTGGCGTGGGCAATTCCACCGTCTGCGACGAATGCAAGCGCACGCGCAATGTTAAACTGATCAAGTCCTTCGGGCGGATGCAGAACCTCGCTTCCACCCTAGACCCGAGCCTGTGCCTGCTTGAACAGGGAATACCCTGCAACGGCTCCGCCACCCGCTCTGGATGCAACGCGCGTTGCCCGTCTGCGGGCGCGCAGTGCATCGGGTGCTACGGTCCTGCTGAGGGTGTGACTGACTACGGCGCGCGCCTCGTGTCTGCTTTTGCCTCTGTCATTGACAGTTCCGATCCTGAAGAGATTGACCGTATCCTCGACGGCCTGGTTGACCCCGCGGGACAATTCTATCGCTTCAATCTGGCTGGATCATTGATGAGGGCCGGCAAGTCCGCTTGGGAAAAGGAGAAGGTGTAACATGACACAAAGAATCACCATCGACCCCATCACCCGCCTCGAAGGTCACGGCAAGATCGAGATCTTCCTGAACGATGAAGGCGACGTCGCCAACACCTACTTCCAAATCCCCGAACTGCGCGGCTTCGAGCGCTTCTGCGTCGGACGTCCTGTGGAGGAACTGCCCCTGCTGACCAACCGCATCTGCGGCGTCTGCCCTGAGGCGCACCACATGGCGGGGGCTAAAGCTGCCGACGCGGTCTACCACGTGGACCCGCCGCGCGCCGCCAAGAACCTGCGCGAACTGCTCTACTCCGCGTTCTACGTCACCGACCATGCCACCCACTTCTACGCGCTGGCTGGCCCCGATTTCGTCATGGGGCCCGACGCGCCCGTGGCCGAGCGCAACATCCTCGGCGTCATCCACAAGGTCGGGTTGGAGATCGGCGGCAAGGTCATCGCGGCCCGCAAGGCCGGCCACGCGGTCGTCGAGATGATCGGCGGACGGAAAGTCCACCCCTGCACCTCCATCCCTGGCGGCATGACCAAAGGAATCACCGAGGAACAACGCAAAGAAATTCTGGAGATGGGTAAATGGGCGGTGGAGTTCGGCCAATTCTCGCTGAAACTCTTCAACGACATCGTGCTCGGCAACAAAGCCTACGTTGACCTGATCCTCGGCGACGTATACACCCACCGCACGTATTACATGGGCTTGGTGGACGCGAACAACAAGGTCAACTTCTACGACGGCAAGGTGCGCGTTGTTGACCCGAACGGGAAAGAATTCATCAAATACGAGCCGAAGG
>JAYRVQ010000095.1:0-5910 GCA_041918465.1 Anaerolineales bacterium | reverse complement strand
TGGTGATGACGAGACGGAGGTTGGAGCGAAGGAAATTTACGATTTCTGATTTAAGATTGAAGATTGACCAAAAACTGAGGCCGAGCACAACCAGGAAGGCAAACAGCAATCCGCTCAGATCGTTGCGGAGGACGCCGAGCGAAGCCAGCATCCAGAAAATCCAGCCCCAGAGGAGCAGGCCAACGGCACGCGCGAGGGTGTAGCCGCGATCGGTCAACGCGGGGAAGAGGCGGAAGACCAGCGGAAAGGTCAACCAGCCGAGGAGGGAGGATGCGAGATACCAGGAGATGGATTCAATCATCAGTGGATGGTTGGTGGTTGATGGTAGTCAGTTGTTTCACCATGCGATGATAACTGGCAATCGGGTTCTTGTCATTCCAGGTGGAAACGATCTCAAATCCATTCCGCTTGTACAATCGCTGGGCGGCATGATTTTCGAGGGCAACAATCAGTGAGACCTTCGCCAAACCCAACGAACGCGCCTGCTCATCAGCATGGAGCAAAAGGCGTTTACCAAGTCCCTGCCCCTGTGCGGGAGGCAGGACGCCCAAATGACTAACGTAGTACTCGTCCGCTTCGGCCTCTGTGCCACTCACAAAAGCGAGGGCGCGGGCAACAAAGCCAAACACGTTCCAACCGAAGGCGCGCGGCAGATGCCGCGCAACTGAAAGGCTGAGACGATTCACATCCGCGCCGGGGAAAGAGGTCAGCATTCCCAGCGGGTGACGATTCAACTCGGCGACAAAGGAAAGTCCATACCCGAAACGTCCCGCGTTCGCCGCAAACAACCGCATCAACGCAATCTCCGCGGCGCGCGCATCGCGACCAAAGAGGTGATCGCCAAATGCTCCCAGCGAAAGTCGGAAGACGGCCGCGGCGAGCGGCGCGTCATCAGGACGCGCGGGACGGAGGGTGATACGACTCGTCATAACGGAGGCAGGCTCCAACGTCCCGCGGGATCGGGTTCGAAGTCCACGACGCGCGTGATGGCATCCAGATTGATCGTCCCATAGATGTGGGGAAACAACTCGTCGGGTTTATCCGTCCCCGCTTCATACCTGACCTCGGCCTGGATCCGTTTCGAGTCGATGACCAGCAGGACGAGTCCGCGCTGACCCGCGTAGAATCGCTCCGCTACCGCGACAACCTGTGACGGGGTCGAGCAATGGATGAATCCCTCGGCCGCGAGGCTGGGCGCGGAATAATATCCATTGCGTTGGGCATCGTCCCACGCGGATTGGGAGGTAATGTGAAGAATATCTTTCATTTCAATTACTTGACTTCATAGATCACTGTCGTGCCATCGCGGAAGACTTCCGTCCAGAAGGCGCCGTCATACTGCTCAAATTTCAGCAATCCCGCACCGGGATAGTAGATACTTTCCACCTGACCGACAATGATATAGCGAACATTGTATTTCTTAAGGAATGCTACTGCATCAGCAGGGATGACGGTGTTATAGAACGCTGAAATTTCCGCGATGCGGTTCTCGATGAGCATCGGTTCCACAAAGCCGCGTTGCTGGCGTTGATGCCAGTTCCAACCGACAACGCCCGGCAATCCCGTGTAAATCGTGAAGCGCGTGCACCAACGATATTCGGGACAGTTGCCTTCAATAATAACGGGCGAACCCTGCACGTTGTCCTGCATCCAACGGATGGCGCGGTAATCCTGCCCGAGATCCATGTCAACCGAATCCCAGAAGATGGAAGTCTCCATGTAGGTCATCGAATCAAGTGTGTGCGGCGCGTCGACATTGATCCGGTCGCGGATTTTGTCCCATGTGGCAGTGATGGTAAAGAAGGCCGCGCCTGCCAGAAGCAGAGTGAGACCGAACTGCCAGATTCCGCGCCAGCGCGTCCGCCAGAACGGGGCATCTGGAAGCGTCCACCCGAAAGCGGCCGCCGCGCTGACGGAAAGCATTGTCCACGCCTGCAAGTACAACTTGAAAACCGTGTTCATGCGGCCAATGTCGCCAACCACCACGATGATCTCCACTGCAATGGTAAGCACAAGCGACGTCCCGACCATGAACAAAACCCAGCGCTTCGCGTCAGACAGATTCGGGCGCAGAAGCAGGATCGCGGCCCAGAACGCCATCGGCAACGCGATCAGCGAAATGGCGGCCTTGCGATACAGCAGATAACCCAGTGCGACGAAAAATACTGCCAAAACAATTTCGATCAACACTTGATATGGCTTGAGTTTGGACAGCGAAGAGAGCGGTGTCGCGGCCATCCATTCGCGCGTCTCCCAGGCCATCCAGGCAAAGAGGAGGAACAGGAACACGCCCCAGTGCGTGAAGTAGGATGAGATGGGCGTGTGCCCGCCGCGCCACGCGTCCACATCGTTATAGCCCGAACCCCACCAGTGGAAGTATGGCTGGTAGAAGAGGAAGGCGAGGAAGATGAGGACGAGCGCGCCGAGGGCGGAAATCGTAAAACGTAAAACGTAAGGGGGAATGTTGAAGCGATTTTCTTTAAAATTCACCGCACTGAACAACGCATAACCCACCGCGATGGCGGCCAGCGGAATATATGTGTACGCGTCCCAGGTATTGGTTGGGTAAATCGCACCCAGCACGAGCGCACCCAACACAATTGGAGGAAGCGCGTTACGCAATACGTAATACGTAGTACGTGTTGCATAACGCGTATTTTTCAAAAACAACACAATTGACAACCCCCACGCGATGACAAACAACGCCAGCATCATCACAACCATGTGCGCGTGCAGATCGCTATATAAAAATGTGAAAAGCGGGAACTCGGTGATCGGCTCCACATCGCCGGGAGCGGGGATGACGCGGCTCGGATTCCAGTACCATTCTCCCTGTCCAACAAGAAGCCTGCCTTCCGCCAGGCTTTTGGCGAATCCGTCCAATCCCCACATCCAGCGTTGCCAAAGACCGGCTTCACCAATCGCTCCATCTGGCGCACCCATCCGCTGGAACGCGCGCCACAACATCTGAATCGTCCCGAGGTTACCGAGAAGCAACATCAGCGCGGTGGAGGCGAAGCCTGTCAAAAGTTGAAGGTAGAAGGTTGAAGGTTGACTCTCAGATTCGGAACCTTGAACTTTCAACTTTAAACCTGCAACCAGGTTCGATCCAATCGAAAACGCGCCGACACCGACAAGCGCGAAGAGAGTCGGCAGAATAAAATTGTACGCGATGGATGGCACCATGCCGAGCAATTTCACGGGCATGCCCACCAGCACAAAACCGTAATAATAATAGTTGATGTAACCGCCCGCGAACCACGGGTCGTATGGCGGGAAGGTCGTGCTCCTCAACACCGCGTTGAAATACGAAAAATCCATCGGTCTCTCGCCACCCTTGGCAGGGTGCCACAGATCGGGGTTGCCAAGGCGGATGAACAAATCGAGCAGGAACAGCGCCAGGAAGATTCCTTCCACGATGAGGAACGCGCGCCGGTTGGACTTCCACTCCGCGCGCAGCGCCTCTCTCTGGGCCCAGGCCTGCCACGCGCCAACCAGCGCGATCACGCCGAAAACGATTCCCACCAACCCGCGGTTGACGGGGACTCCCAGCGAACCCAGCAGCCACGGCCCATAAGCCAGCAACACCAGACCAAGCGTACGCGAGAGCGCGTAACCCTTGTCTGTGAGACCGGGCAACGCGCGCCGCGCCAGCGGATAGGTGACCAGTCCGAGCAGGAAGATGAACGCGTACCAGATGACCGCACCCAGCGCGGGGAATTTATTTTGCAACCATTCATAATTAAATAATTGCGACCACGTCCCACCCGCCTGTTGACTGGCAAGCCTCTCAGCGGGGAGCATGAGACTCTTAGGCGGCTTGTAACCGTTCACATCCTTCGGCGCAAGGTGGACAGCCTTGGATGTATCCACTGCGCCGAGAATGGCCGCGACCTGCGCCGCGTTATAGTCAGCTTTCTTTTGGAAGATGAGCACCTTCGGATGATCGTAAAAAGTGAAGGCCTCCTCCGCTGCGCCGTCGTTGATGATGATCTGTCCAAGCGTGGGATACGACGTGAAAGTCTCGACCAGTTCGAATCCAAGACGCCCATCGAACATGCCCGGCTCGGCGAGGTAATAACATCGGATGATATCTTCCTCAGGCGGACAGCCGATGAGTTCGCGGTAATAGACCGTCGTCAGCGGGTAGCGCTCAGGGACGCGCGTAATCTGCGCGTACTGATGATTGGTCGGGATAAAGATGTAGTCTGCCTGGTTGAGGATGTCAGTGAAGCGCGCCAGTTTATCGGCGTTGTCGTCCCAGTAGACTTGCAGGTTGAGGTCGCCGTACATGCCGCCGAATCCGCTATACCCGTCGAGGCTGAAGGGCAGGGTCCAATCATAGTCGGTCTCGTTGGCAACAGACGCGCCATTAATCGAAAGCAATCCAGAATCCACTTCCAGACGAAGATTGTATTGCTTTCCACGCTCCATGAGGACAGGCTGGTTTAAGACCAGGTTATATGTATCACCACGCGGATCGTTTGAGGGGGCAAAGGCCCCTGCTACGGAAGCATTTGCCGTTGAGCCCTGTTCGTTGGTGATAGATAAATTTAGAGTATGAACACCCAGTGGGGTGGTCAGATCCGCATTTGTAACGTGCTCCAAGGTAATCCCGTTTAAAGTACCAGCGCCCTGCGCGACGAAAGTCAATACATATGGATTGTCAACAGACAGCGCACACAGCGCGGAAATATCAACCGCCTGTTCCACGGCCTGATCAAGCGTTTGAATCAGAATATGCAGGCGGCCACAAACCTTTATATTTCCTTCCGCAACTGTTGTTTCAAGCTTCAAATAATAGATTTGATTTGCTGTGAGCGAGGCTGGTTGCTCGAACAAGCCAATCTGTGACAGGTCATCGGGTTGCTGAGAAGGCCTGATTGTAAGTGCGGATGCCAGCGGTTGTGAGTCACCCAGATTTTGCCATACGGTCACATAAACCTGGGAAATTACTTGATTGGGAGTAATCCCAACATAGGCGAGCGAAATCTCTTTTAACACACCATCTGCTTGGGCGACAAATGTAGTTTGATATGGCGCGTCTTGACGAATATTGATTCCAGTGGGAAACGGCAGAGGCTGGTTATAGGTGGAAGCCTCGGTTTTCTCGATTTTCAGATTTATCGGCCCCGGCACGTTCTGGTAGATCCAGCGCGAGGCCGCAACGCGCGTCTCTGGGCGGGTATAGACTTTCAGAAAAGCAAAAGCCCAAAGCGCGGTGAGAACCAGAACACTTCCGCCGATGGCAAATGCCAAAGGTTTAAGGTTTAAGGTTGAAAGTTCACCATATCGTTTAACTTTCAACCTTAAACCTGCAACTTCAAACACCCCCCACGCGGCTATCATGGCGAGGAGCGGATAGATGGGAAGTTGATAACGCATGGTGGCGTTGAATTGAAGCGATTGCCAGCCGAAGTAGAGCGCCGTCCACAGCCAGAGCAAAATGTGTTGACACTCACCCTTGAAAATGCGCCAGCCCATATAGATAAACCCTGCCCAGGCGAGGATGCCGAGCGGCAGTCCGAGTCCCCAGACGGTGAGATTGGTGAACGAATACAGGTGAGTCCGCCGCACCCATTGCAAATTCCACGGCATGTCGGCTGTGCCGGTGGCCTGGGCGCGGATCTCGCTCATGCTTTTCAGCCACTGCTCGTTGAGTAACAACCCATCGAATGCGTAGGGCTGGAAGATGCGGAAGGCAAGAATGGTGGCGAGGCCGCCGATGGTGAGAAAAATGAGAATGCGGGATAGAGAATTAGGAATTAGGAGATAGGAGTTAGGAGACGAATGCGTCTCATCATCAGTAATCCGTTCTCCATCATTGGTCTTCTGTCCTCGGTCTACGGTCCTCGCGAAGCGCAATACCAACGCTACTGGCAACATCACTGCCATCACCACCGCGTTGAT
>JAYRVQ010000094.1:0-2027 GCA_041918465.1 Anaerolineales bacterium | reverse complement strand
TACGTCAGCTGGAAATTGCAGACCAACGGAGAAAAAACTGAAGGGACGGTTGTCCGCCTGAACGAGCAAAGTGACAGCGAAGGCGGCTGTTGCACCTACGTTCCCATCGTGGAATTTGAGGCGGGTGGCCGGGCCTATTCCTTCGAGGGCGGCACAGCCTCCGACCCTCCCGCCTATCGGGTTGGCGAGCGCGTGCCGGTTCTCTACGATCCTGCCGATCCGGAAACCGCGCAGATCGACAAATGGTCTGAGCGCTGGCTCTTCCCGATCCTCATTATCCCCGCCATGTTGATCGCCACGTTGGTGACCACCATTGTCATGTTCCGCGCCTGGCGGCGAGGTGATGACATCGGAGAGTGATCGCACAATGTCCTTCCATCCCATTCGAGGCTTCGCATGACCGAATCGCCTTCCGTCCACGAACAACTCAAATCTCTACTTGAACGAGAAGGCGCGGATTTTCGCGTCGTGGAGCACGAGTCCGAAGGCCGCACGGAACTCATCGCAAAAATTCGCGGCAACCGCACGGAGCAGGCGATCAAGTCCAGTGTGGTGATGATTCGCTTCGGTAAGAATGAGCCGCGTTACGCGCTCGCCAACGTCCCCGGAGATTGCCGCGTGGACTTGAAAGCCATCCGCGACCTGTTCGGCGGGACGCAGTCCGCGTTTGCACCGCGCGAAAAAGCCGAAGCGTTGACGGGATGCGTCATCGGCGCGATTCCCCCGTTTTCGTTCAACGAACAACTCGAAGTTCTGGCCGATCCGCTGATTCAAGAGAACGAGGAGGTGGTGTTCAACGCGGGTCGTCTTGACCGATCCATTTTCATGAAATGCGCGGATTACTTCCGCGTTGCAAAGCCGCGGCTGGCGAAGATCGCGATTCGAGCAGAAAACCCATGACCGACCTCACCCCTCTCCACTTCTACGACGATCCCATCGAAGTCCTCTTCGATACACCTCCCGCGCTGGAAAAATCCCCGCCATGCCCAAACGGATTCGTCTGGAATGGACAAACCTTCCGCGTGAGCGAGTCCCTCTCCGAGTGGGCAGACTTCACCCGCCGCGGCCGCGCCGCCAAAAATATGCGTCCCGCGCACGCGGTCGTCGCGGCGGGACGCGGCTCGCTCAACGTGGGACGCTTCTATTTTCGCGTGAAAGTGGATTCTGGTCAGGTCTTCGATCTCTACTATGACCGCGCCATGAAGAACGTGGATGAACGCAAGGGGCAATGGTTTTTGTATCGCGAGTTGGAGTAACAGAAACCCGTTTTCTTTGAGAAAACGGGTTTCTGTTACTATTCCCTCGTGATCAGCCTCGCCTGATTATCGTAGAAGAAATAATCCCACGCCCAGTTGAACATCACCGCCAGACGATTGCGGAAACCGATGATGCGGTAGATGTGCAGTCCCACCCAGATCAACCAGGCGATAAATCCGCTGAACGACAGCCCGAAGATGCGCGCCACGGCGGCGTTGCGTCCGACGGTGGCCAGTAGGCCAGGATCCTTGTAGCGGAACGGAACCGCCTCGCCTCCCGCGACCAGACGGCGGATACTGCCTGCCGCGGCCTGTCCCTGCTGGATGGCGACCGTGGACAACATCGGCAGTGGACTCCCGCCCCCGTCCACGACGAACGCCGCGTCCCCGATGACGAAAGCCTCAGGATGGCGCGGCAACTGCAAGGTCGGTTCGATGCGGATTCGTCCCGCGGAGGCCTGCTCCACGCCGAGTCGGTCCGCGAGTTCGGCGGCCTTCACACCAGCCGTCCAGATCAGCGTGCGCGACTCGATCTGGGATCCGTCGTCGAGCGTCACGCGTTGACCGTCGTAGTTGTCCATCCTCGTGTTCAATAAAATTTCCACGCCCTTCTTTTGCAGGAGACGATGTGTGGCGCGGCGCAGTTCATCGGGATAGGGGCTGATGAGGTGTGGACTCGCCTCGAGCAGGATGACCCGCGCCTCGTCCAGGTTGAGGCGGGGGAAGTCTTTCACCATCACGTGCTCGACCAATTCGGCCAGCGCGCCTGCC
>JAYRVQ010000093.1:0-11989 GCA_041918465.1 Anaerolineales bacterium | reverse complement strand
TTTGCAGGTGGTTCACGATGAGCGTCTTCATCGCGGGCGGATCCTTCACGTATTCGAAGGCCTTCACTTCAATGTCTTCGATGACGGCTTCCGGTCCAAATCGTTCGCGCAGGAAGTCCGTATAGTTTTTTGCCGACGCCAGCACAGACTTCCAATCCACGTTTTTGCTTTTCCCGTGTTCCGCGCCCATGTGGGCGTACGCGTCGAGCATGCGCTGGAGCAATACCCGCGGGTCGGTCTGCGCGAGGCGTTTGATGTGTTCCGGAAAAGAGAGCGAGCCATCCTCCGGCGCGATGACGTGATAAAAGCCGATCACAACCAACGTGTGCTGAAACTTTTGCTTCTTTGTCATCTTGCGGCGATACTCCGTAAACCAACTGGAGACGCCGGGCAGATCTTCATCTTTGGTCAGCATGACCATCCCGGCCAGCACACTGCGTGTGGGCTCAAGGGCGACGGTGATGGCGGTGGGGGAGGCTTTCTCGAGATTGAGGTTGAAAGGCATGGCGACTCTCTGATTGAATTATTTGCATTATGCATAAAATTGAATTACTTACATATTTTAGGCCGATTCTAGAAAATGTCAAGGGTTAAAAGCAAAAATCCCGTCAATTTGACGGGATTTTTGGTGAGTTTGGAGAAATTTAGGGAGCAGGAGTGTCGGCGGTGACCACTCCAATCCATGTAAACACTCTCTTTTCGCTCGCGGCTCCAGCAGGGGACCAGATCGGCTGGCCTTGATCATCGGCGCCAGTTTGTCGAACGGGGACAACCCACCAGCGCATCACGTGCGCCACTGTGTCGTTCGGGCGGAACGTGGTTGGGATGATGAAGCTGGTGTCGGTGACATATTCCACGATGCGGCGGCCTTGATCGGCAGTCACATCCTCAATGATGATCTGATAGGCCTCGCCATCCCGCAGAACACCCAGGGAAGCCCATTGCAAGGTGACGATATCGTGGGCAAGAGTGAAGGCCGCGCCATCCACGGGCAGAAGCAGGTTGGGGGCGGGATATGGAGGCGGAGGGGTTGGGGTGGGAGTCGGCTGATTGGGATCCGGCGCGCGCTGGCATAACGGAATCAGCAAAGTCTGTCCGAGAAGAACGTTGTCTGTCGCGAGGTTGTTGAATTCCCGGATGGAGGCCATCGAAACATTGTAATTGGCCGCGATGCTGGAGAGTGTGTCGTTTTCCTGAACGGTATAACTTGCCTTGTCGCAGGCCTCGATGGTAGCCGCGGCCGGCTCCAGTGTGCTGGTGGGAGGCGGCGGGGGTGTGGGCGTCGGGTAGGGGACTTTGATTGCCTGGCCCACGCGTAAGGTCACACAAGCAGCGTCCAGGTTATTCATCACAATGATGCTTTGGACCGAAACGCCAAATGTGTAGGCGATCCCACCGCAGGTGTCGCCTTCTTTAACTGTGTAATCAATGGGCGGCAGGGGTGTGACGGTGGGCGATGGCGTTAGTGTATAGACTTCAGTGGCGGTGGGGGTGACCGTGGGAGTCTCGGTGGCAGTTGGAACAGGTGTTGGTTCCACAACGCGATTGGTGGCGCGCAAGGCGGCAAAGACAACTGCCGCGCCAATGAGCAGGAGAACCACAAGTGCTCCAAGCGCGGCGGGCAGGCTGAGCGTAATTTCCGGCATGCGGCCAGCCTGCAAGGCGGTTTTCTCGGCCTTTCTGGCTGGCGCCGCGGCTTTGGCTGTCAACTCGGTGCCGCATACGAGACACCGAGTGGCATTCTCGCTTAACCGCGTGCCGCAGGTGGGGCAGATCTTGGTTTTTTTGTTATCGATTTCTGGACTCATCGGGCGGGATTATACCATCGAAAAATTAAGGGGCTTTAAGGTGTAAATCCTTCCACCAGCACCATGTTGGTCTGCGCGTATTTGTGACGCAGGGCGCGGGCGGGAGCGTATTCAGGGGAATTCAACCAGGCTCTTGCCTTTTCAGCGGATGGGAACTCCAGGATGACCAGTCGTTTTGCGTTCCATTCGCCCTCAAGCGTCTCGTTCGCGCCGCCGCGAGCGATGTAACGTCCGCCGTATATCGCGAGCGTAGCGGGCGCGGCTTTGACATATTCCTTATATCCCTCGGCATCTTTCACATCAATATCCACGATCACATAAGCAGACATTTCGCCTCTTTCATTCGTTATCTTTGGGAGTGGAAGCAGGTTTGTTCGTCAGCGTGGCGACCAGCACCTTGTCCACGCGGCGGGCGTCCATATCCATCACTTCAAATTGTAATCCGTTCCACTCGAACTTATCAGAGACCTGTGGTATGCGCCCCAGCGAATACATTACGAATCCGCCAAGCGTTTCGTAATCGCTCTCCTCGGGCAAATCACGCAGGTTGAAAATTTCCTTGAAATCATCCACGGTGAGCATGCCATCGAGCAACCAAGAACCGTCTTGACGTTGGGTGGCAACGGGCTCATCGGTGCCGATGCCTTCCACGATCTCGGAAAGGATGTCGTTAAGTGTGATCAATCCCTGCACCGCGCCAAACTCATCCACCACGAGCATTAATTCGGCTTTTCCGCCTTTGAACATCTCCAGCGCCTGTGATGCCAGCGCAGACTCGGGGATGTAGATGGCGGGATGCAGGTTATGTTTCAAGTTGATTTTTTCGCCTGCCAGGTTTGTCAACAGTAGGTCGCGGGCACGGACGACACCGACCACATTGTCCAGCGAACCGTCACGGACGGGGAAACGCGAATAGGAACACTCTGCGATCTTTTTGCGGATCTCCTCGGGCGAATCGTCCACCTCCAGCCAGGCGATTTCCGTGCGCGGCGTCATTAATGAGTAGACGCGCTGGTCGCCGATGCTGAATACGCCTTCAATCATATCCTGTTCCGACTCTTCGAAAATACCGGCCTGCGTTCCCTGGTCGAGCAGGACTTGCAATTCCTCCTCCGTTACAGGCGGTTCCGTGGACGGGCGCACGCCCAGCAGGCGCAGGATGCCCTCAGTGGAAAAACTCAGCAGGCGTACAAATGGCGAAAATAGTTTGGCGAAAAACAACATGGGTCCCGCCACCCAGGCCGAGACGCGTTCCGGGGAACGCATCGCCAGTCGCTTGGGAACCAGTTCGCCAAGTACCAGTGACAAATACGTGATGGGAAGTATGCCGACCAGGATACTGATGATTCCGCTATAGGGCTCAAGGGTAGGATACTTATCCAGTTGGCTGTCAATCCAAACGCCGAGAGTCGCGCCGGTCAGCGCGCCGATCAATAGGTCTATGGATGTGATTCCGATCTGGATCACTGACAGGAACTGGTTCGGGTTGGCGGTTAGTTTAAGAATCACACCCGCGCGGGCGTCACCCTCGTTGTTCTGGTGATGCAGGCGGGCTTTTCTGACGGATAGCAGGGCTGTCTCGGCCATTGCCAAAACGCCGTTTAGTAAAAGCAATATGGCGATGGCGATCAGCCCGGTATTAAAATTGGTTTCTATGGGGATTTCTGACATGTTCTCATTTGGCAGGGGGTACGCTCTGCCGCTTCTATTTTACTGTAATACCTTTACCGTGAACTGCTTCACCAATCACCCAAACGGACTGGCTCATTTGCTCTGCACGCTTCAAAAAGGTGGGTAATTTTTCCTGTGGCACTCCCAATAAAAGGCCGCCGCTGGTTTGCGGGTCATAGAGTAACATTTCAGCGGGTTCATCCACTTCCTTTGCCAACTGGACATGCTCGCGGTAGTAACTCTGATTGTCAAATGCTCCGCCCGGAAAAGCACCCATTTCAGCATATTTGCGAGCGCAACTCACGAACGGAATTTTATCGTTCTCAAGTTGCAGAGACACACCCGATGCGTTTGCCATTTCCAGTGCATGACCAATCAGGCTATAACCGGTGATGTCCGTACCGCCGCGCAATTCAAACTCGACAGCCAACTCGGAAGCGGACTTATTCAGCCGGGACATCCACCCAACCACCTCGTTAACATCCGGACCTTCAGCCCGTTCCTGTTTTAATGCGGTAGTCGTCACCCCGAAGCCGAGGGGCTTTGTCAGCACGAGAGCGTCACCTGCGCGGAGGCCGCTCTTCGTCAGCATTTGACGCGGGTTCACAAATCCAACAGCAACGAGGCCATACTTCGGCTCCTTGTCCTTGACTGTATGCCCGCCTGCGATGACCACGCCCGCCTCGCGTGCTTTCTCCGCGCCGCCACGCAGAATCTCAGACGTGATCTCTGGCGGTAAATTGTCGGGCATGGCCGCCACGTTGAGCGCGAGGAAGGGACGTCCGCCCATTGCATACACATCCGACAGGCTGTTGGCGGCCGCGATGGCGCCGTAATCGTAAGCCTCGTCCACGACGGGAGTGAAGAAATCTGTTGTGATGACGAGTGCCCGCGCATCATCCAGCCGCCAGACTGCCGCGTCGTCGGGACCTTCGAGTCCCACCAACAGGTCGGGGTAGTCTGCGGGCTTGAACATTTCCTGCATGGGGCGCAGAACCTGCGCCAGCGCGTCCGCGCCTAGTTTGGACGCTCAACCCGCGCAGGCAGACAGGCTCGTCAGGCGGATCTGCTTTCCAGATGGATGATGGGAATTCACACGTCTCCTGAAATTAAACAGAGGTCGGTCAGCGGCTTCCGCTCACCGACCTCTGACCGATCACTGATCACTGACTACTGCGTGATCACATCTGGCAACGGGAACAGGAACGGCGCGTTGCTGGGAAGCAACATCACTTGAATATTCGGTGCCAGTTTAGTGATATACAGATAAGTCAACAGTTCAGGTCGTCCCGCGAGCGAGAGGGCGATCAACTCGTTGGCTTTGGCTTCCGCCTCGGCCTGGATGATGCGCGCTTCCGCCGCGCCCTTGGCCGCGATCACAGCCGCGTCGGCCTGACCCTGTGCCACCTGGCGAGCCTGTTCTGCTTCCTGTTTCTTTTGTTCTACAACAAACTTGGCTTGAAAAGCTTGTTGTTCAGCGATCTGTTTCTGCTCGATGGATTGGGCATATTCTTCGGTAAAAGTAATGTCGCGCAGGACAAAATCGATCAGTGTTAAACCATTATCTTCCATTACCTTACGCAATTCATCGGTAATTTGAGTTGCCATGTCAAATCGCTTACTGCTAAGGACCTCTTCCACGCGATACTGTGAGACTGCATCGCGGATGATGCCGCGTGCTTGCGGCAGGATCAAATCATCCTGGTAGCGGTGTTGCCATTCCTTATGAATGGTAGTCACAACCGAAGGCTCGATCTGATAAATAACAGAGGAATCCACCCAAATTCGCTGGCCGTCCGATGTACGGGCTTCGACAGTGAGTTCACCCAGCGTTTCGCCTTCCGATTCTGTACGTGCCATCGTAAAGGTTTGGATCGAGGTCGGATAGCGCTCCACTCTCTCAATAAACGGTACGATCCAATGGAGTCCGGCTTGTAGTGGTTCGGCTCGCATGCCGCCCTGTGATGACAAGATCGTCACCACTACTCCGGTTTCGTACGGTTCAATAAAGACCAACCCAGCGCCCAATGTGGTGGAAAGGAGAGCCAATACCATCACAATGATCGCGGCGGTTGTCAGCCCGCGCGCTGATTGCTTGCGGGCCGCGCGCATTACCGCCATGGCTATGACCCCAAAAAAGGCCAGCCAAGCAAAACCTGCAACTGCTTGGAAAAGTGATGCAATATTCACAGGAACCTCCATATTGAATAAACAACGATACGCCCATTATACACGTTCCCGCTTGCCCCTCTGTTATAACCGTGTTAATATGCAAACATGCCCGAGGGACTCATTCTCGAACGTTTTCTGGATGAACGCCGCGCCGCCGCGCGGATTGCCTGCCCGCGGACTCTCGTCCCCGCGCCCGGGCAATACGTACTCGCCCACGACCCCGCCTCAGATGCCCCGTTGGCTGTTCCCGTTTTCTCCGCGGGATTCTCGCCTGACGGATTTCTCGTTGCCTCGTCCCTGCCGCAGACCTGGTTCCCCGGCATGACCCTATCCCTGCGCGGCCCGCTCGGACGCGGATTCGCGCTTCCCTCTTCCGCGCGCCGCGTCGCCCTCGCCGTGCTGGATGTATCTCCCGCATACCTGCTGGGACTCATCTCAGCCGCGCAAACGCAGGGCGCGGCAATTTCCTTCGTCTGTGATAACCCTCCAGACGGTCTGCCCGCGGATGTGGAGATCCGTCCGCTGGCCGCACTGGCGGAGGTATGCGCGTGGGCAGATTGCCTCGCGCTGGCCGCCTCGCGCGAAGCGATGCGCGGGTGGCGCAAACGGCTTGGAAACGGCGACCAGCTTCAAGTCCCGCGCGAGGCGCAGGCGTTAGTCGTCACGCCCATGCCGTGCGGCGGACTTGCAAAATGCGGGGTCTGTTCGGTTGAAGTCAAACGGGGGATTGAATTGGCGTGCGAAGACGGGCCGGTGTTCGATGTATCCGGATTGCGCTAATACCAGATTCTGAAAGATGTGGTGGTGGCGGTGCTGAGGCCATCTTTGGTGACGAAGATTTCGATGTTCACCATTTTGCCGTAGGGTTGGTTGACAAATGTAAGTGGAACGATGCCCACGCCACTGCTGTTGGTGGAAAAAGAGACGGCCCCACTTGTCCCGTCTGCCCAGTGGATGGTGGCCGTGCCTTGCGCGTTGGAAACCGGTTGCAAATTTTGATCTTGAACGATGACATAAATCAGTTGCTGGTCGCTGGCGAGGGTGACGGCTTTCCAGACAAAGGCGCGCACCTGCAATTGGACAATTGTCCCGCTTTGATTGCTGGTGGCTGGCTTGAGCAGATTGGGGTCTTCTCGTTGGTGATCAAAGTATTGCCTGCCCAAATCTGCCACGCTGACGCGCTGACCTTCCGGCATCCAGGGTTTCCATTCGAAACGGGCGTTTTCGAAATACTGAACGATCAGGTCGTTGTGATATTCAAAGGGGGAGATGGGCTGTCCGAATCGGTCCACGCCGCCATTCTGTTTGTAAAAATCGAGAAAAGCATAGCAAACCGAAAACCCCGTTTTTGCAAAATAGCGACAGGCAAACGGGTTGAAGATATCCAGCCGTTCGCCTTGTTTGTACAATTCCCGCCCAATGGGGGTCAGGCGCACGCGCTGTCCGGCCGGCTGGCTGGGATAGAGTTCAAAGCGGGCGCGCTGGAAATATTGAACCGTCAGGCCGTTTTTTACAAACGCCTCGGTGATCGGATATCCAAACAGTAATTGCGGGTTCGAAACACTGCGGTAATACGTTAAAAAGTCCCCACTGACGAAATGCCCCGTCTCCTTAAAAAACTCGCTCCCAGACGACTGGGCAAAAACAGGCGCGGTAATTGCCATTAACAACGAGACAGCAAACAGAACCCCGAAAAGGCGTTTCACATGGTCATTATACCCAAATTGCCCTTTGGTTCACATTACAAAGCACTAACGGAAGAATCCAGGAGCGCCTCGACGATTCGCCTGGCGGCCTGCCCATCTCCGTATGGATTGGACGCCCGCGCCATCTCTGAGTGTGCGGACGCGTCGTCCAACAGGCGGTTCGCTTCCTGGACGATCTGGCTGGTCGCCGTCCCAACGAGTTTTAACACCCCCGCGGCCACGCCCTCGGGACGTTCAGTCACATCCCGCAAGACCAGCGCAGGGACGCCAAAGGCGGGCGCCTCCTCTTGGATTCCCCCAGAATCGGTCAGGATGAGTTTGGCGCGTTTCATCAAGTGGACGAGAGGCAGGTAATCCAGCGGCGGCAGGAGGGTGATGTGCGCCACGCCACCCAGCAAACGGTGGACAGGTTCCTGCACGTTTGGATTCAGGTGGACAGGATAAACGATTTCCACATCTCCGCGCGAGGCCAGTTGCCTGAGCGCTTCGCAGATGTTTTCCAGCGGCTTTCCAAAATTTTCGCGGCGGTGGGCGGTTACGAGGATGAGGCTTTTTTCGTCATTGCGAGCCAAAAGCGAAGCAATCTCCTCACTGGCCTGAGATTGCTTCGTCGGGGAGAATGCCCGCCTCGAAATGACGGTTGGAAGGTTGAGTTGTTTGAGCAGTCGCGTCACTTCTTCTGGCTCAGGCTGTTGTTCGACCACGTTCAACGCGTCGATGACGGGATTCCCTGTCACCTTGATAATTGAGTCGTCAATCCCCTCGCGGAGGAGGTTCTGACGCGCCCAATCGGTGGGGGCAAAATGCAGGTCCGCGATGACGCCTGCCACGCGGCGGTTGATCTCCTCGGGGAAGGGTTGCCATTTGTCGCGGGTGCGGAGTCCCGCCTCCACATGTCCGAAGCGGACGCGGCGGTAGTACGCCAGCAGGGACGTGATCGCGACGGTGGTCGTATCGCCCTGTGCGAGAATCCAATCGGGCTGGAAATCTGTCAAAACGGGATCAAGATGGGTGAAGATGGAGGCGCTCAAGTCCGCGAGGGTCTGGTCATCACGCATCAAGTCGAGGTCATAGTTGGGCTGGATTTCAAACAAATCCAGAACCTGATCCAGCATCTGACGGTGTTGCGCGGTGACGCAGACGCGCGATTCGATGCCCTTCGTCCCCGCGAGTTGGCGGACGATGGGAGCCATTTTCACGGCTTCGGGACGGGTTCCAAATACGGAGAGAATTTTCATTCCCATGAGGTGGTGTACATCTTCATGATGTCTTCGAGCGTCTTTCCGCCGGGACGGCCAGAGAGACCATTGCTATTGGGCGGCAGGATGCGCGGCAGTTTGAACCAGTCTTCGGGCTTGTCGAGCCAGGCCGCGTTTTGCAGAATCGGATAGGTGTTGCCGCCAAAGGCGATATCGATGCCGATGGTCTTGAGTTCCTTCGCCCACGAGGGGACGGCCTCGAGCGGCCAGGTCAGGATGAATACTTCACAGCCATTGCCGATTTTTTCCTCGATGATTCTTTTTGAGTTTTCAATCTCGGCCAAGCCTTCTACTCTGTCTATTGTGGAAAAATCGCGATGGGTGATGGTATGCGTGCCAATGGTGACGTAGCCTGAATTGTGTGCGACACGGAAAGCGTCCCAACAGCGGTCGTCTGGGCAAAGAATGGAAGTGCCTGCGTCCATTCCATAATGGGTAATGGTAAAGAGTCCGAACATCTGGTATTTGCGGAACACTTCGAGCATTCTCGGGACACTATTGAGTCCGTTATTGCCCAGATCAAAGGTCAGAATTACTGAGCGGGCGGGGAGTTCCAGGTTGCCATTCAACCACTGGCGCAATTCCTCGCCTGTCACCGCGTGGACATGGTTTTCATGAAACCAGGCCATCTGCGATTCGAATCCCTCGGGGGCCAATTCCACCACCGCCGCGCCAAATGGAATCCGATAATTATCGCCGTGATATTCCAGCGCTGGGATGGACTTCGCAGGGCCTTGCTCTTCGAGATAGGCCAGCCGCTCTTTTTCGTGATTCGCGAGCACCTCCTCTTTTGTCCACGTGGCTGGATCGGGATTTTGAGTGGGAGAGGGCGTGATGGTTGGCGGCAACGTGGGTGTGGCGGTGGAGGTCGCGGTGGGTGTGAGTGTGGGTGGTCGCGGTGTTGGCGTTGGCAACGGTGTGGATGGCGCGCAGGCAGACAGTAAAAGTGTAATGGCAATAATAGAAAGTTGTTTCATGCGATTATTTGTTCACTCCCAGACGATGTAATTTAAATCCCGCCTTTTCCCAGTTCTGGCCTACCCAACCGTTGATCGTGTCTACGAGAATTTTGGCGGGGGTGAGTGTGCGAAGTTTTTCTGGTGTCAATGTGCGAAACTCGGTGTGGTTGACGAGCAAGACAACCACTTCCGCGTCTTTGAGCGCCGCCTCAAGCGTTGGGACGCAGTCCATGTTTGGCAGGCCTTCGGGTTTGAACGGCTCGAAGGCTTTGACAATTGCCCCTTCTTTTTGCAGAAGATGGACTACTTCTGCGGCGGGACTCTCGCGCAGATCGTCCACATCGGGTTTGTACGCCAGACCGAGCGCGGCGATCTTTCTACCTTTGAGGTTGCCCACTGCTTTGCGGACGAGTTCCATCACGAAATGCGGCTGGCCGTCGTTGACAGTGCGCGCATGATAGATGAGCGGTGTGATGTCAGGCGCGGACTCGACGAAGAACCACGGGTCCACGCTGATGCAATGTCCACCGACGCCGGGGCCGGGGGAGAGAATTTTTACACGAGGATGCAGGCTGGCGATGGAGATGGCCTCCCACACGTCCACGCCGAAGCGCGATGCGAGACGCGCGAATTCGTTGGCGAGGGCGATGTTCACATCGCGCGTGGTGTTTTCCATCAGTTTAACCATCTCGGCGGTGGTGGCGTCGGTCTGGACGATCTGTCCCTTGACGAAGGTCGCGTACAGGTCGCGTCCCGCCTGCGCGGATTCGGGATTGATCCCACCGATGACGCGCGCGTTCTCGATCAGTTCGCGCATAATCTGTCCGGGCAGGACTCGTTCGGGAGAATACGCCAGATGAAAGTCGCGGCCAGCCACAAGTCCAGAACGCTCGAGGATCGGGCGGACGAGGTCAACCGTCGTACGCGGAGGAGAAGTCGACTCGAGCACGACGAGATTCCCTTTTTTCAGATGCGGGACGATGGACTCGGCCGCGGATGTCACGGCGCGCATGTCCGCTTTTTTGAATTTGACGCCGTTTGCTTCGCCGAGGTCGCCTTCATAAAAGGGAGTCGGAACAGCAATGATGAACGCGTCGGATGGCGCGGGCTTGGACGCGAAGGTGAGGCGTCCCGTCTTGAGCGCAGATTGGAACTCTTCGCGCAAACCAGGTTCGTGGATGTGGATGTCGCCGTTGCGAAGCGTGTCGAGAATCGAGGGGCTGATGTCCACGCCGAGGACATTAAGTCCGTGCGCGGCAAAGGTGGATGCGGTCGGCAGGCCGATATAGCCGAGGCCGATGACGCAGATGTTTTGGAAATTCAATGCAGGCTCCTTATTCCTCACCCCGTCCCTCCCCATTTTTCACCTGTACTTCGGCGGAAAATGGGGAGGGTGACCGAAGGTCGGGTGGGGGTTTTGTGCGTCCATTATACAACGTTCCCCTCGCGAGTTTTTCATGCGCTTTGTGTATTGCGATTCCCCTGCGATGCATCGTAAGAATCGCATAAAATCGACCTGCCTTGAACAGGGCGCATTTACAATTGGTTGTATAATGGCAATGTAATGAGGAGATGCCATGAACATTTTGCTCGATCCCAATCTCGCGTATCTGCTCTTGCTGGTGGGGACTCTGCTTGGATTGCTGGCTCTCGTCACGCCGGGGACGGGGGGCTTGGAAATCGGCTCACTGTTTTGCCTGCTATTGGCCGGCTACGCCATCACCCAATTGGATTTCAATCTGTGGGCGTTGATTTTGCTTATCTTGAGTGTGGCACCTTTCGTGTATGCAATCCGCAAGCCGAAACGGGAGGTTTATCTCGCGCTCTCGATTCTGGGGCTTGTGATTGGCTCCGCGTACCTGTTCCTTGGCGAGAAATGGTGGATTCCGGGAGTGAACCCCATCCTCGCGACGGTCGCGTCTTTGATGTACGCGGCTTTCGTCTGGCTCGCTGTACGCAAATCCTTGCAGGCGCTTCTCGCACCGCCAACGCATAATCTGGCTGCGTTGGTGGGACAGGTTGGCGAAGCCAAGACGCGCATCCACGAGGAAGGTTCGGCGCAAGTGGCAGGCGAGTTGTGGAGCGCGCGAAGCAAGAGTCCCATTCCGGTGGGCAGGCAAGTCAAGGTCATCGCAAGAGACGGCTTTATTCTCGAAGTAGAATCCGAGAAATAACAAACAATCATCAAAGGAGAAACTATGGACGCAAGTTTTCTGACTGTATTGTGCATCATTGGCGCGGTTGCCCTCGGCTTATTCGTCTTTTTAACGAATGCCATCAAGATCGTGCCAGAGTATCAACGGTTGGTTGTCTTCCGCCTTGGAAGATGTGTGGGGACGCGCGGCCCGGGTTTGATCCTGCTCATCCCCGTCATTGACCGCGCCGTCAGAGCAGACCTGCGCGAGCAGGTGCGT
>JAYRVQ010000092.1:0-4018 GCA_041918465.1 Anaerolineales bacterium | reverse complement strand
AGCCCAGTCTGCCAGGCGCGCAGTGCCCTCTTGCGCGCGAGCTATAGTCAACGCCGCGTCATATTGCGCCTGCATCAAACCATAGGCGCTCTGTGCTGTCTGCAGGGCGCTGCGGGCGGATTCCAATCCGCTTTGGGCAATTTGACGTTGCGCGGTCAGCAGGCTCGGGTCCAGACGAAGAAGCGGGTCGCCCATCCGAACGGATTGTCCCTCGTCGACGAGGGCCTCGGTCACCTTACCAGCCAGTTCAGGCGCAACGTTGATCTGAGTCGCTTCGATGGTTCCTGAGGCGGTCAGCGCTCCATCGCCAGGATGAATGACCTGCGACACGATAAAGTAGATACCAATCGAAACGAGAAGTACAAGGATGACGATCGCTGGGACGGGTGGGCGTTTGTGATTCATGGAAAATCTCCTTTGAAAATTAATCAAGTCGCTTGCGGAAGCGCAGGGCGGCGGCGGTCATGATACCAACTGCAAAGAGGGTCATGGCGATCACATCGAATTGAATCATTTCGATGCCGACACCTTTCAGCAAAAGAGCGCGCAGGATGACGAGGTAGTAACGCAAAGGCATGAAATAGGATACCCACTGCAAAAACATGGGCATGGCTTCCAGGGGGAAGAAAAAACCCGAGAGGAAAATACTCGGCAGGAGGGTCATCCAGACTGTGAGCATGGCTTCCTGTTGGGTATTGGCAATAGTGGAGGCGAACAGGCCGATGCCGAGGCCCGTAATGAGAAAGTCCAGTGAGAGCAGGATGATGAGGCCAATGTCGCCGCGAATGGGCATGCCAAACCACCAGTGACCGACAGCCATCACTTCAAGCGTGTTGAAGAAGCCGAGGATGACATAGGGCATGAGTTTGCCAACAATGAGTTCCCACGGGCGGATGGGCGTAACGATGAGTTGCTCAATAGTACCGCGCTCGCGTTCACGCACAACCGAGGTGGCGGTCAGAATGGCGGCAATGGCAAACAACACCATGCCGATCACACCGGGAATCATGAAGTGGGCGCTGATCATGTCAGGGTTGTACCAGACGGTAGTATGAACCTGAACAGGAGGCTGGACGCGCAGGTTCAATCCCGAACGGGCGAGGCGTTCGGTGAGAATCTCAGTGGAGTGTGCCTGACTGATAAGTTGTGCGGCGGACAGAGCCGTGGATGCGCTGGTTGGGTCGGAGCCATCGAGGATGAACGCGACCTGCGCGTTTCCGTCCGCGAGGCGCTGGGCGTAATCAGGCGGGATGATGACTGCGGCGCGCGCTTTTCCCTCTTCGATCAATGTTTCGATCTCTGCTTCAGACTGAACATCAAACGCGATCCGAAAATAGTCCGCGGCGCGATACGCGTCAAGCAGGGCGCGCGACTCCGGACTGCGGCTCTGATCCAAAACTGCCAGTGGGATGTTGCGTACGTCACTGGTGGCGGAGTATCCCAGCAGGAACAATTGCATGATCGGGATGACAAGGATCATCACGAGCGTCCGCACATCGCGAAAAATCTGGATGAATTCCTTGCGGATGATTGACATTAAGCGTGAATTCATGCGGGCTCCTTGAGAACTCCATGCAGATACATATCAATGTAAACATCGGCGGCGTCCTTCGGCATGAGTTTGCTTATCACTGAGTTGGCCGTGACCATCTCGGTAATGAAGTATGAGATGATCATCCCGAAGAATGAACGCAGGAAGAGAGCAGAGTTGGAAATGCGCAATCCCTTGCGGACTTTCAACATTTGCTCGAACACAGGCAAGACCTTTGGAGCGATCTCCTTCAACATGCTTGCGCCGTGCCTGCCACTGAACTCCACCATCTCGATCATCATTAATTTCATGTAGATGGGATTCTTGCCGAGTTCGGTCACCGTGATCTTGAATGCGTTTCGCAGAAATTCTTCCGCGGTCTCGCCGGATGTCTCCATGACCAACGGAAGGATGCGTTTGTAGGGATGCTTGTCCACAATGATGGCTTCGAAGATCTCGTCTTTGCTGGTGAAGTGGTTGTAGATTCCGCCCAACGCCAGCCCTGCGCGTTCCGCGATCTGGCGCATGGAGGTGGCGTGGTAGCCCTGTTCCATGAACAATTCCATTGCCGCGTCTTCAATGGACAGTCGGGTCGTTTCACCTTTGGTGGGAGAGTCTTTCGTTTTTGGTGACATACTTTCCTACTTTACAAAAATGAACGAACGTTCGTTTTTATTTTATGCAAGTGCGAAAATTTGTCAATGGTAAAATTCCATTCATGATCCCCCCTAAAGCATTTGTCCGTAAACATTTGAAGTTCAACTTCACCGTCGGCATGCTTGACGGCGGATTGTATGGTGTTGGCATCGGCTTTGGTTCGTTTATCACCATCCTGCCACTCTTCATCAGCCGCATGACCGATTCCGCCCTGCTGATCGGACTGATCCCCGCCATCCACGGGGCGGGATGGCAACTACCCCAATTGCTGACAGCAGGCTACACGTCACGCGCGAAGCGGATCAAGCCGCTGGTACTTTGGGCCACCATCCACGAGCGCGTCCCCTATCTTGGACTGGCGGCGGTCGCGTTTTTCCTGGCGCGTCTCCCCATCCCGCTCGCCCTCACATTGACCTTCCTCCTCATCATATGGCAAAGTCTCGGCGCGGGCTTCGCGGCCAACCCGTGGCAGACGATGGTTACAAAAGTGATGCCGCCTGAATTACATGGAACGTTCTTTGGGACTCAGTCCGCGGCTTTCAACGGGCTGGCGGGACTTTCTGCCATCGCGGCAGGGTTCATGCTCGAACGGCTTCCCTCTCCGCTGGATTTCACTTTTTGCTTTCTTGCCACTGTCATCTTTTTTGTGCTTTCCTACATCATACTGGCACAGATCCGCGAACAGGAATCACAGCGCCCTGAGACAGAGGAGCATCCCGCCGCATTTTGGGGACGCTCATGGGATATTCTCAAACGTGACCGCAACTTCAACGCTTTTCTCCTTGTACGCAGTATCAGTCAATTCGCCGCCATGGGCATTTCGTTCTACCTCGTCTACGCGGTCAAAGTTTTCGGAATGAGCGAGAGCGTGGCAGGCATCATGACCGCTGTCCTGCTCATCGCACAGGTCGCGTTTGGGCCTCTGATGGGACGGCTTGGCGACCGCTGGAGTCACCGCGGCGTGATGATGCTCGGCGGATTGGGCGCGGCGGCCAGTTCCCTGCTGGCATGGTATGCAAATTCTGTGGAATGGTTTTATCCCGTTTTTTTTCTGGCCGCCATTGCCATCGTCGCGGTTTGGACCGTTCCGCTCGCGCTCACCGTCAAATTCGCGCAAGAACACGAGCGCCCGATCTACATCGGCCTTTCGAACACTGTCTCTGCTCCCGCGACGATCCTCGCACCCATCATTGGCGGCTGGATCGCAGACGCGGCAGGTTATGATGCCATGTTCCTCATTTCCACTGTTTGTGGATTGCTCATGGCCGGCGCGCTGATCTTTTTGGTGAAAGACCCCGAAAAGACCGTTTCCTAATTTTTCGCGGATACGGTTCGGCGAGTGAGGCTATAATCGGCGCATGGTACCCAAAATCCTGCTCATCCTGTCCTTTGCGTTGACAGCTTGCGCCCCAACAGCCGCGTCCCCAACGGAAACGCCAAAACCGATCAACACCGACACGCCTGCCATCCCCGCGACGTTTACCGCCTCTCCAACCCCGACTTTCACACCGACGCTGACTCCCACCCCCCTCCCTACCGCAACAGACACCCCGTCGCCTGTTCCCGTTATCGAGAGTCTGGACGCCACTGTCGCAGTGAACCTGCTCAGTTGCCGCTACGGACCCGGCGCCGAATACCTTTACCTTGACGGCTTACGCGAAGGCCTGAAGCTTAAACTGGTTGGACAAACGGGTGGAAACAACTGGGTTTGGGTGAAAGGCACAAAGAACAATTGCTGGGTCAACATCAAATTCTTGAAAATTGACGGCGATTTCAAAACCCTTCCCGTTGTTTATCCCGAACCTGCCAAACTGCCGATCACGCCCTATT
>JAYRVQ010000091.1:0-2086 GCA_041918465.1 Anaerolineales bacterium | reverse complement strand
AACAGAGTTTCAGGGAGTGAATTGTCGTAGAGCGGATAGTTCACGCCGAAGGCATAGTTGGCGATTGCCAGCGCGGACATCAACGCGCCGTCTTCCGAGTCTACGGTGGTGTTGTTGCCTGCAAAATACACGTTGGTGTTCATCTGCCCGGGGTACGAGATGTTGCCCAGTCCCTGCGCCATGTAGAGTTTTGTTTTGGGACCGTCCATGGCGGAGGGCGTCCATCGTCCGTGTGTCCATGGTTCGCTAAACAACACTTTCTGCGGGTCGGGTACTTTTTGTCCCTTTGAGGGGTCGGGGATGTAGCCGTACATGGTGAGGTAGTATCCGTCCGCGTCGGGGTCGTTCAGCACGTTCTTTTGAATATACGTGGTGAAAGTGTTGATCAGGTTGTAGTTTCCGTTCTGGTTGCCGGGCGCGTAGTAGGCGTTGAATTGGAGCGTTTCCTCTTGTTGCATCAGGTCGGGCGAGAGCATCGTCGCATCGGTGTGGATGTAGCATTTGCCCCACAGCAGATCCCAAGTCACGTGCGGACCCGAAGGCTGCATGTTTGTATTCCGATAGTCGCCGATTGGATAACTGAAATTCGAGTTGTAGTAGACGTTATTCCAGAAGTATTTGTTGTTTGAGTTGTTGAGGACTTTCGAGTTTGTCCACATGTCGGTAGTCAACACGACTTTATCGAAAGTCCGCGAGATGATTGGCTTGCTTCCGTTTGCGCTCCACTGCACGGTGACTTGGCCGGTGGATTGATCCGTCCACACCGCGCTGACTTTCGAATCATAGATCACCTGTGATGGGGTGATCGTCTGCGCGACCGCGAGCATTGCTTTGACCCACGACTGTGCGCCGTTCACAAATCTCTGCCAGCCTGTGCCGGGTTTGGTGAAACTGCCGAGCGGGGTGGGGAATCCCCACGATTTTGGCAGTGGCAGGGTGGCGAAGATCGGAAGCAGGTCAACGAAGAGGGTGTCGTTGAGCAGGGCGTTTCCGTATCCGTTGATGATGCTCATGTACGGCGAAAGGAGGTAGTTGATGAAATCGGTCTTGTTGATGAACGGGATGGGCGGGTTGGGATAGAAAAACTCGTACAACGTTTTCATTGACCAGTGATCGAACAGTTCGGTTTCGATAAAATCTTGGAAAAGATTCGCGTCGAGTTTCATCTCGTTGCTGTAGAGCGCGAAGTTGGGTCCCTGCTGATAGTCGGGGAAGTTGCCCCAGTTCATCGGCTGACCGTTCAAGCGCGGGAACGCGGCGGCGACCTTCAACGCATCGTAATCGTTCATCGGCACGCGCGACTGGAACTCCGGTCTCTGCAACATCACGTGGACGCTGGGGTACATCATCGGTGAGATGAACTGCACGCCGATGTCAATTGGCAGGGTCTTGTTCTTGCCCGGCACAGGGACGTAATACGTGAGCGAGTGTCCGCCGACGCCGCCGATTCCGTTCGCGCTCGGGGCTGGCTGGTCGTGGATGAGGGTGACGTTCCACTCGCTTCGTGCGGCTGGGTCCTGCGAAAGCGCCCACAACAACGCGACGCCCGTCGCGCCCCCACCGACGATACAGACATTTTTCTTTGTCATGATGATTCTCCTCGTAACTTCAATTCGTGATAAGGGTCAGTCCATCAACCACCTTGGACGCTGATGAACGCAGAAGACGCAGATTTTTTTTCTTTCTAATCAGCGTGAATCAGCGTTTTTCTGCGTCCCGATTGGCTCACCAATTCACGTTAGTTATGATGTTGTTGCGGTCAATTCATCCAGTAGTTTTTTTGCTTCGACGAGATCGAGCGTATCCAATCCTTCGGTGAATTTTGCGTAGAGCGGAGCGAGCAATGTCCGGGCTTCGGGAGCGCGTCCGCATGACTGAAGCAGGCGTCCGAGGCGCGTGACCGCGCGCACTTCCTGTGTGAGCGATTGATATTTCTGCGATGCCGCGATGGCGTCACGGTAGCCCTGTTCTGCCATCCCTAAATCTGGATTCGGTTGCAGGAGTCGAATATCCGCGCGGACGCGATGCAGTTCGGGGAAGTGCATCTCCTCCTCGGGCGCGGCTCCGAACGCGTCTTCGATGGTTT
>JAYRVQ010000090.1:0-7714 GCA_041918465.1 Anaerolineales bacterium | reverse complement strand
CAGATCGCGATCGTGAATCCAAAAACCAAACATCGCCTTGCGCCGGATGAGGTGGGTGAGATTTGGGTGTACGGCGACAGTGTGGGGGAAGGTTATTGGAACCGTCCAGACGATACGAAACACACCTTCGGCGCGCAAATTGTGGGTTCGCATGAAAGTCCCTTCCTGCGGACAGGTGATCTCGGCTTTATGCACGAAGGTCATCTTTACATCACAGGCCGTTTGAAAGATCTGCTGATCGTGCGCGGACGCAATTACTATCCCCAGGATGTTGAGATGACGGTGGAAAGCACCCACCCTGCCCTCCGCGCAGGAGGCGGCGCGGCCTTCTCGATCAGCGAAGATAACGTTGAGCAATTGGTTGTGATACACGAGACCCAGCGCCGCGAAATCGAGGGAGTGGATTGGAACGATGTCATCAAGGCCATCCGAACCAATATCGCCCGAGAGCACGGCATCCGCGCCCACGCGGTGGTGCTCATTCGCCGTGCAACCATCGCCAAAACTTCGAGCGGAAAGATCATGCGCTCTGAAATGCGCAGGCAATACCTGGAAAGCAAATTACAAGTTGTGGCAGAATGGCGTGCCCCCTCGTAGGTAAAAAAATCCCCGGCTGATGTCGGGGATTTTTTGTCACTTAATCCGTCGCGGCGGCGTTGCGGGAGGCGATCTCCGCGCGGGTCTCGGCGTGCAGTTCGCGGGTCAGGGGATAGAAGCGGGCGAAGAGAATCCCCAAGAGGAGGAAGAACGAAGGCACAGGTCCGATCAGGATGCGAATCGCCCAAACAGCGCTGTCCGCTTGTCGCGGCGCGTTGGAAACGAACCCGCTCCAGTCCAGGACAAGAAGCGTCAATGGGATGGAGATGGAGGAAGCCACTTTACGAAAGAGCGTCACGAGCGCATAGAACATCCCTTCGTGGCGCGCACCCGATTTGAGTTCGTCCACTTCCACCGCGTCGGGAATCATCGCCCAGGTCAGCACGTGCGTCGCGGAGACACCCACACCCGCCAACGCGGCCAGGGAAATCACTGCACCAAATCCGAGCGAGGGATCGAGGAAGATCATGGTGAGCATGACAGCCATCAGAAAGAACATGCCAAAAATATATGACTTGCGTTTGTCGGTTTTCTGCGAAGCCCACACCCAAAACGGAAGGACAAGCAAAGCTGTGATGAAGACCGCGCCCGCCACGTAATCCGATTCGGCTTCCAGCCCCATGCGGTATTTCAGGAAGAAGAGCAACATGTTCTGGATGATCTCGATGGCCGTCCACGTGAAGAGGAAAATACCCGCCGCAAAAACAAAGGGACGGTTGTTCCGCGCCGCCCGCAAGGATTCGCGCAGGGACGGCTGGCGCTGATGGATGTATTCCTCGCGTTCGCGCGTGCCGAAGAAGGTCAATAATAAAGGCAATGCAGACGCGACCGCGAAAATGGATGCCATGAAAAAGACCCGGTCAGTATTCTCAGGCCGCATCGTTCCGATGATCATGAGCGGCACAACAAAAGCGATCAATCCACCGAAGAGCGAGAATGCCATGCGATAACTTGTGAGCGATGTCCGCTCATCGTAGTCCTGGGTCAGTTCGGGCGTCAGGGCAAAATATGGCATGGAGGTCAGAGTCACCATGCTGTCGTAGAAAAAATAGGCGGCGGCATAATAGGCTGTCAGCGCCCACTGACTGTCGAAGGGTGGACGCCACCAGAGCATGAGAAATCCCAATCCAAAAGGGATGAAACCAAATAGCAGAAACGGGCGGCGGCGTCCCCAGCGTGTGCGAGTGCGGTCGGCAATGTAGCCCATGATGGGATCGTTGATGTAATCCCACGATTTCCCGATGAACACTGCCAGCGCGGCCATGCGCGGCGCAAGTCCCACCACATCCACCAGAAAAATGGCAAACAGGACGCCCAGGGTGGTATCCGTAAAAGAGAAGCCAAAATCCCCTGCACCGTACAGCAGTTTTGTAAGCGGAGAAAGACGATCCTTGGTAGCGGCGGGCATGCACAACTCCTAAAGAAGAAGGTTATTCAAATTAACCCACAAGTTGTAAATTGGTTCTCAAATTGTCGGGAAACCCCATGACATTAAAGACACGTCCCCGTCGAAATGAACGGCGGGGACGCTTTTTTATAACCGGCTTCCATCAACTGTTTTTATTGCCTTGGTCGGGGAAATTTGCGTTTTTGAATTTATTCGTTTGCAGGTCGGGATTAAGTCGCTTCGCCAGGTCGCGTAATTGTACGTAACTGATCGGTTTCACCATCACAAAATCCGCGCTATCGCGCAGGAAATCCGCCGCGAGCGCATCGGCAGTGGTAATGACAACGCGAGTATTAATTAACTGGGGTGTACCACGAATCTGCTGGAGCAGGGTCTCTCCAGAGACGGTTGGCAGGTGCAGGTCCAGAATAACCACTGCCGGAACAATCTCAAGCAGGCGGTCCCGGGCAATCTGCCCATCGCGGATCACTTCCGTGGAAAATCCCGCGGCAGACAGGGCTTCGCGAAAGATCTCCGAAAGGTCGGCGTCATCTTCCACAACCAGCGATAAGGGTTTTGTCATTTCTCCTCCTTTGCATGTGCAAACGGCAGAATCACAGTGAATGTGGTACCTTCACCAACTTTACTTTTCAATGCAATTTTACCTCCTAACACCTGAACAAGGCTACGGACAATGGCAAGTCCCAACCCGATGCCGCCATGTTTGCGGGTGGTGACGTTATCAGCCTGGCGGAAAGATTCAAAAATATATTGTTGGGCTTCGGGAGGAATGCCCGGTCCTGTGTCAGAAACCTCCATCCCCCAAAAATCCGGATCGGCGCGGAAAATTCGCGCATTCACTTCACCCTTCTCGGCAAACTTTACGGCATTACCAGTCAGATTAAGGAGGATCTGTTGCAGACGATGAGAGTCTCCGCGCAGGGTGGCCGGCATTCGGGGATCAAGTTCAACCTTTAGTGCGAGGCCCTTATCCTCGAATTCCTTATCCAGCATGGCGTGCACAGCATCGATCAAGTCGCTGGTCTTAAACTCGGACTCAAGGATGCGCATACGGCCAGCTTCCAATTGCGCCTGGTCAAGCAGATCGCTGACCATCCCAAGCAGGCGCTTGCTACTGGATTCAATCCTTTCCATAATCCCAGCCTGCCGCACGTTCAAAACACCATAAACCGCCTCGCGCATCATTTCCGCGTATCCCAGGATGGCGTTCAATGGAGTACGCAACTCGTGCGAGACCATTGCCACAAAAGTGTTTTTCATCTGTTCCACTTCGGCCTCGCGAGTAAAGTCACGGAAGACAGCCACCATCCCAATCTCTTCGCCCAACCCGATGTTGACAGGCGCCGCATTGACCAGCAATGTGCGCTCGCCCCATCGAAAGCGGATACTGGGATTATCTTTGTACGGCTCCGAAAACATCTTGACGATGGCATCCCGGTCAGGCGCGGCGATATTCCCTGATTTGAGGATCTCGTCAATTTGCCTATTCAGAAGCTGCGTCGGAGAAATATTCAACAAACGACTCAAAGCAGGATTGACGACAATGGATTTATCCTGCGTATCAAATACGATGACGCCGTCGGCAATACCCTCCAGGATTGCCTGATTCTTGCCCGCCTCCGCCAATTCGCGCGTCAGTGCGGCGGATAGTTCACGTGTGCGCTCCTCAACGCGATGATCGAGTTCGGTGTTAATCACGCGTAATTCTTTGAGCGCCTGTTCCAGGCCACGGGCGGAAAGCCAGGAAACAAGGGCAAGCAAGATAAAGGTTGCCATCGCGAACGCGTTCGGGTCAACGCTCCCAATTCGCGCCAGAACGATAATCTCAAGAGAGACGAGAAGCGAGAACAGGAAACTCAAACTGGGTCGGAGCAACATGCTCGACATGATGATCGGGATGGCAAAAACGAACAGACTGCGGCCATCTGCCAATTCCTGTGGGGAATCGGTCAACCCCAAAATGACCAACAGAAAAACGAGAAATGAGCCACTGGCAACCCATCCCGGAATCTTTAGATTCCGGTTGACACTATAGAATATGAGCGTACCAAATATCAGGGCAAATCCTGAAACATAAGCAAGCTGGCTATCCTGTTTGGCCATAGTGGATTGTCCGGTGATGTTCAAGAAAAAGACTATCAAGACCATAACCACCGAAAGGAAAGCGATCCCTGCCAGAATAATATTGAGCAGTTTTCTGCGACGCGCTTCATCCGCATCCGATACGGGGACGTCCAGGAAGCGATTAAGGGCAAATGTGAATCCAGATCTTTTCATAATTTATCCTTCATCGGCCAGCGCCAACGCGCTCAAGATCGAAGATTGAACCAGCAACTCTGGATAATATAGGGTTTTTCCGATCCACAACCAGGGATAAGGCGGCTCAGCATGATTTCTAAGCCATTGAATCGCAAGTTCCAGGCGGCCCGGGGGAATCTTTCCTCCCGACCTTCTCCAGAAAATGAGGGACTGGATGCAATAAGCAGTCTCCTCCGCTGTGGAAAACCCAAAGAAGCCCCATGAACCATCCGCCTTCTGGGTGGATATCATCCAGTTGACCGCAACCTCACAGAGGTCATTGGCATATTCCCTGCAAAGTATGATGGCGTGAGAAGTAATGTAGTAGGGTGAAGTGTGCCACTTATCAAACCAATAACCACCGGGTTCCCGTTTTGCGGCCAGGAATTGGATGATTTTCAAAATGAGTGGATGATCTTTCTGGTATCCAGCCTGTCGCAGGGCACCAAGGATATGCAAGTTGGCACCTGTGGACGCGTCCACTTCAAATGGATAACAACGAAACCATTTTTCACCCTCATAACTTATTAAAGCCTCCGCATCCTTAAGGCGTCCAAAACGGGCCAGGACTTCAAAAGTCACGCTTGAATCGTCGCTATCGAACAACATGGAGTCAGTCGTAAAGGAAATCCCATGTCCGGCCACCCAGCGAGAATCCAGAAAATCCAAATGATCCTTCACCAGATCGTCAGCCTGTGCATTCAGATCGATCAAGGAAAGATTCCATAAAATCCAGGCGCGTTCAAAAACATCGAAAGGCGATACAAAAGGAGCGCCGCCTTCGTTGACCACACTTCTTAGATAATTCAATGCTTTCTCATCGCCCGGACGCACATGAAGAGCAAAATAGGCTGTTGCAGAAGGGCTATTGCCGACAGAGCCATTCGGCTCCTGCAAAGAATCGGGGTCCAGAAAATGCATTGCATCCGTGCCAGCCATTTCGATGGAGAGCGAAGCCGTGATATAACGGCTGATCTTTAATCCCTTCAATTTCTCCATCTTGAGCGCGCGTTGACCACTCAACCGGCCAAGGATCTGATCCCCCTGTTGTTTAATGATCCCCAGTTTTTCAGCCTCTGAAACCAGCGTCGGGACGATCATCTCGAAACCAACTGTTGCGCCGCGAATGTCGCCCCTCAACCCTTCGGTTGCACCGGATGTAATTTTTTCCAATGCAAGCAAACCGCTTTCGATCTGTGCACGGTCGTGGGCCCGGCGGCCTCGATAGTTAAGCGCGATCATCGTCGCCAGCGATGAAATGACACGGTCATGGTAATAAGAAGGTTTTTCCACGCCCCAACTTCCATCAGAGAGCTGGTTTTCGCTGATCCAACCCAGCGCGTCATTGCTCATCCGGGAATCGACCTCATTCAGGCGGGCTATCCAGGCAGTGTCGTAGGCCGTGTTGGCCATGTGACCTTTTCCCATCACCTTCAGCAATTCATTGATCGTGTACATTATTGTCCTCCCGTTTTACCAAACGAATCAGGTTGATGAGCCGGATACCAGAGTCCGCCATGCAACGCGCCAACTCCCAGCGTCTGCTCACGATTGGATGCGTAAAATGATCTCATCCACGCCCACTCGTCGCGCGTCAACTCACCGTAATCGGGTTCCTGCGCGCGGCGTGTGTAGAGATGGTCATACAGGATCTCGCGCAACTGTTTTTCTGTCAAATACAACGACGGTGCGACAGTGAAATACAGGTCCTCCTCCCCACTCGCCAAAAGAGGAAAATCGAAGACGGACAATTTGTCGAAGCCGACGAAGAAGTTGACGAGACTCACGTGCTCCCCGTAGTACATTTCCACCTGTTCGCTTCGGGTCGGGACTTTGGCCTGCTCCCGATAAAAATCGATTGCCAACCCCGCGATCGATTCCGCCGCGTCGGACGCGAAAACGCCGAAGAAAAGCCGCGCCCGGTCATAGGTCCGCGTGCGACGCGTGGTTTCATCGAAGATGTCGATCAGGGAGGCGTATTCCGTCCCGGCCAATTCGCGGCGATAGTCTCCATAAAAGCGGACGCGCACACCGTACTCGTCATAGAATTTCAGAAATTCGGGATGTTGCGCGATGCGCGCGACGCCAGCCATGCCGATGCGCCGGACGTATTCATCGCCGCGGCGAAAGAGTTCAGAGCCGAAGACGGGCGTCAGCAGGGTGTCCACGCCGTGATCGAAGAAGAGGCGATAGAGTTCGATGTGACGGGTCTGCGAAATATCCATGTAAGCCGTGACAGGGTCTTTGCCCCGCGCGGCCTCCGGGTGTTCGAGCGCGAACCAGCGGCGCGTGCCGTTGATGGGAAAGACGGCGACTTTTGGCCCCGCGGCGCGCACCAGCGCGGCGACTTGTTCTACGGGCAGGTTCAGGAATTGCGAAAGTTCAATCATGTTTCCCCCTGTGCAGGGACGGGACAAAACGCGGCACACGTTGCATGTAATCCGCATAACCCGGCAGGCTTTGTGAAAGTAATTCTTCCTCCTGCCGCGCGGCGCGGGTGAAATCCCAGATAGTATAGAGGAGACTGAGGAAAGTTGTCAATGCAGGGTTGAGGAGAATGAGTCCCAATGCAAACAGGAAAAAGGATGTGATGAGGGGATGCCGCACAAGGCCATATGGCCCGCTTTGGATCACCAGATGGTCGGGTTGGATCTCGACGCGCTCGGCGTAGAATTTTTGCAGGTGAAGCCGCGACCAGATGTGCAACGCGAAGGATGCAGTGATAGAGATAAGCCCGACAACTTGTACCGCCAATCCCCAGGCGGAACCTGTCCATAAGCCAAGACGCGGCCATAACCAGGGCTGGAGGATAACGATCAAACCGGCGGTCATGGTCATCAGGGTGTAATCCCAGGCCCAGCCTTTGCCCTTTTGGCGTTCGCGGTCGTAGCGCGACATGAAGGCAAAGTCTATGCCGTAAAAGAGCACAAACAGAAAGAGGAGGAGGAGGGAAAGTGGAAAACTATGAATCACGATTCAAACCTTATTATTCCAGCCACTTCGCCAATCGCCTGAGCATGGGATCTTGAGTGGTAACAGCGGTGTGATTGTTGGATTCCAATTCACAGCCGAGACGGCGCTTCACATCGTACGCGCCGCTTCCGAGGCGGAGGGTCTTCACCTGCCGCCGAATGGCAATTTGCAGGGACGCATACACCAGCAAAAAATATGCATATTGCACACCTTCGGCCAGTCCCAGCGCGGTGGCAAGCATGACACCGTTGTCTTCGAGCAGGAGACCGCAACCGACGAGGCGTCCGCCTTGACGAACCTCCTGCCAGATGCCGCCCACCTGCATCGCGTTTTCGAGCAGGGAACGCATCCACGGATTAGGCGCGGCGCGGAATTTTTTTTCGACCGCGCGGATGAGAGTCAGAGACTCATCCAGGTTCTCAATGGAAGTGTGCTCTG
>JAYRVQ010000089.1:0-1965 GCA_041918465.1 Anaerolineales bacterium | reverse complement strand
TCCAGTAAAGACCTCACAGGTCTCAGAGACCTGTGAGGTCTCCACCTCATCCTGCTTTAAACGCATCATGCGTCCGCAAGGTGTCGCTCTTCCCATTTTGAATTGCGCCGTCTGGCTCGCCCGCGCGGACGAAAAAATCCACGACATTCACATTGCCATCGGTCCAGGCGGAGGGACTCCCTTCCGCGCCACCGAAGCCGAATCCGCCCTGCGCGGCCAGCCCCTCACCGAGGAGACATTCTCCCGCGCCCTCGACGCGTTACTCGCCCAAGCTAAATTCCGCGACTCCGCCCGCCGCGCCAGCGCCGACTACCGCCGTCACATTGTGGGCGGGTTGTTTAGGGATGTGTTGGATACCGCGTGGAAACGCGCAGAATAGGATTACTGGTATGTCAAACATTAATCTCACTGTAAACGATAAACAATATTCGCTGGAGTCTGTCCCTGGCGAGACGCTCTCCACCCTCCTGCGCGAACGCCTGCGCCTGACTGGCGCCAAGATCGGCTGTGAAGAAGCCGAGTGCGGCGCGTGTACCGTCCTTGTGGACGGCGAGCCAATGATGTCGTGCGTCTATCCCGCGGAGCGCGCGGATGGAAAAATCATTGTTACTATCGAGGGATTGGCCACCCCCCTCGCTCCTTCGGAGCACTCCCCCCATTTTCACGGAAAATGGGGGGAGACGGAGGGGGGTATGAAATTGCATCCGTTGCAGGAAGCCTTCGTGGAGCATGGAGCCGTCCAGTGTGGATTCTGCATCCCTGGGCAGATCATGACGGCGTATGCGTTGCTCAAGCGGAATCCGAATCCAAACAGTGATGATATTCGTTTTGCTTTGAAGGATACGCTCTGCCGTTGCGCGGGGTATCCGTCCATTGAGAATGCGATCCTTGCCGCGGCGCAGGCGCTTCGCACGGGCGAACCCGTCCAGAAGCCGACGCATATTCCCGATTCGGTCCACGATCACAAAACGGTCGGTCATTCGCACCTGCGTCCCGAAGCCATGGAGAAGGTCACAGGCGCGGCCATTTACACCGACGACCTGAAATTCGATGGCATGTTGTATGCGAAGGCCAAGCGCGCCATGATTCCGCACGGCTTCTTGAAGAAACTCGACATCTCCAAAGCCAAAGAGTTACCAGGCGTAGTGGCGGTTCTAACTGCCGAAGATATTCCCGCTGAGAAGAATCACGGACTGGTCATCTACGACTGGCCGGTGATGGTCGGCCTCGGCGAACGCGTCCGCTATGTGGGAGACGCGCTCGCCATCGTGGCCGCGGAAACGCTTGAGATTGCCGAGCAGGCTATCGGTCTGATCGAGGCGGAGTTTGATCCACAGCCCATCATCACGAATCCCGTCATGGCGCGTCAGGACGGAGTCCCGCAACTGCACGAAAAAGGGAATCTGCTCAAGCATATTAAAGTTCGCAAGGGCGATATGGAGAAGGGGTTTGCCGAGGCGGATGTGATCCTCGAACACACCTTCCATACGCCCGCCACCGACCACGCTTTCCTCGAACCTGAATGCAGTATTGGTGTGCCGCTCGCAGATGGCCGCATGGAAATTTATGTCGGCTCACAGATCCCGTATCAGGATCGGACGCAGGTGGCGCGCGTGATGGGCTGGCCTGAGGAGCGCGTGCGCGTTGTCGGGCAATTGATGGGCGGCGGCTTCGGCGGCAAGGAAGATGTGATGGGACAGATCCATGTTGCCATGTTGGCGAACGTCACACAGCGCCCTGTGAAACTGCTGTTTGACCGCCGCGAGAGTTTGCTGGTACATCCCAAGCGACACGCCACGCAAATCCGCGTCAAGTTGGGGGCAAAGAAAGATGGTCGCATCGTCGCGATGGAAACCGAACTCTACGGCGACACGGGCGCATACGCCTCGCTCGGCGAAAAAGTGATGACCCGCGCCACCACACATTCGGCGGGACCATACGACATCGAGCACGTGCGCGCCGATT
>JAYRVQ010000088.1:0-2823 GCA_041918465.1 Anaerolineales bacterium | reverse complement strand
TGGTCGTGTGAGACCACCCAGCCTGCATTTTGGACAAGATGAAAGAGCAGACGATACTCGGTGGGGCGCAGTTTGATGAGTTTGCCCTCCAGCCAGATCTCGCGGCGGTCGAAGTCGATCTTGAGACGTTCGTCCACCTCGATCAAACCGTGCATCGAGCCGGTCGCGCCTTCCGTGCGGCGCAACACCGCCTTGATGCGGCTGACGAGTTCACGCGGACTGAACGGCTTGGTGACATAATCGTCCGCGCCGAGCTCGAGGCCGCGCACGCGGTCATCTTCCTCGCCCTTGGCCGTCAGCATGATGACCGGGACGTTGGTCACCTCGCGGATGGTTTCGAGCACATCGAAGCCGTCCACATCGGGCATCATCACGTCGAGGAGAATGATGTCGGGGTTGACATCGCGCATTTTGCTGATGGCCTGTTTACCGTTAAATGCCTCCGAGACGATGAACCCGTCATGCTCCAGGTTCATGCGGATGAAGCGCACCATGCGCTCCTCGTCGTCCACAACGAGGATCTTGCGTCGTTCGAATTCTTCGGGCATGCGATTATTCCCTCACAAAACTGATGATCTGTTCGGCTTCTTCGCCGCTCAAGATCTCGATGAAGCTGATCCTTTCAAGCGGCCAGATGACCTTGATGGCGCGCGAGTCAACGTAATGGATCTCTTTTCCATCGCGTCGGCGCGGGTTGGCAACAGTAATGACCGTGTCGTTGGGCTTGGGAAGTTCTTCTACTTCACCTGCAATCGGTTCTTCACCGGCGATATGGAGGAGAATGGTGTGTGACATGTTTGCCCTTTCAGGGACGTCAACGGATCAATATCTGGAATTTGAACTTTCCGAGCGCCACCACGTCGCCGTGACTCAGCAGGCGTTCCGTTTGCGGCGTCAGACGCTTGCCATTCACATAGGTCCCGTTGGCAGACCCGAGGTCCATGATGACGACGCGCTTGCCGTCCCGTTTGAGGAGGATGTGCATGCGCGAAACGCCGGCTGTGTATGCCTGATAAGGAGACAGGTCCAGGTCTGGTACAACCGGCTGGCCTTCGCTGATGCGCCCGACTGTATATTCGTTCCGGTCGGTTAATGGCAGGATTTGTCCGCTGTCCATCAAATGTAGTGATCCCCAGGCGTTATCTGTGATGGCTTTGGGGGTGGGGATGGGCACATCCTGCCTGGCGGACGCGGCAACCTGATCGGTGCGGATGGAGTGGGTGGCAATTTCACCCGCTATCAATTGTGCGCCGCACTCGGTGCAGAAAATAGCGCCAGGCGGATTCTTGTGCTGACAATTTTTACATGTGATCATATCAAAAGGTCTCCATCTTGCATCAGCAACGCGCGGGTTGCATATTTGATGTCTTTTTCACCAGTGAGCGAGAACGTGTGCTTGCGTTGCAGGTTCTCCGCTTCCAACAGGACAGTATTCGCCAGGCCGTGATGTCCCTGTTCCAGCAGGTGGGAGGCCAGGTTTTTCAGCGAACGTGTGGCTTTTTCAAATTCGCCTGCCAGCGATTCTTCCCGCGCCCGTTCCTGCATGCGATATAACGTCAGGCGGGAGAGGGCTTGCAGGATGGCAGGCGGTGGCGGGGTGAAAGCTGGTTCCGCGGCGATCTCGCGTTCCATAAGGACGCGAATGGGGGGGATGGGCGTGGGACGGGCCGCCATGGCGATCTTGATCGTGCCTTCCAGCAAACGTACCTTGCGGGATTCGGCCGCCTCTGGCTCCACATAAAATTCCAGCAAAACATTGAGGCCGACATCGCGCAGGATGGAGCCCAATTTTGTAGTTTCCCCAAAGGATAACGGTCCGGCTTCCGGTTGCAGGCGAAAGGCATAGTTCAGGCGGATGCCGTTCGGCAATTTGCCTTCCAGGGTCACTTCTTCAGCCAGGACGCTTGTCAGGCTGTGGAATTTTTCGGCCAGTAATTTTTGGATATCCTGCGGGCGGGCGCTGTAACGGCTCGAATTGCCTGTGCGGCCTGTCAGTTGGTCGAGGAAGGCATCGTTCCAGTCTGCGCCGATTCCCAGCGCGCTGATGCCGATTCCCTCCTGCGCGGCCTGCGTCGCCAATGCCAGGCAGGCCTCTTCATCACCGTAGGTGTGTCCGTCGGTGAGCAGGATCAGATGGTTGACCCGCTTCGAGTCACGCCCGCGGCGCACTTCGTTGAGTCCGGTTTCCAGTCCCTGAAATAATTCGGTCGCACCACCCGTCTGGATGGCGCGGATGCGCGACTCCAATTTTTGACGCTCGACCTGGTATGCGGCTGGGATGATGACCTCTGCCCGGTCGCCAAATGCGACCACACTGAAAATGTCCTCTGCCCGCATATCGCGCAGGAACTGGATGGCCGACGCCTTGACCAGTTCCATCTTCGCATCTTTCATGGACGTGGAGCGGTCCAGCACTAAACAGATATTGAGCGGCGGGACGGGGATCGGCTCTTCCCGGCGTTTCGCCCGCAAGTTCATGAGAACGTAGATTAACTGTGGTTCTTCCAGCCGGACCAGGCTGGCGCGGCTGTATAAAATTTCGTGGTAGATGGGGCTGAGAGGCGTTTCATCCTTTGGAAGCGTTTCATCATAGGCGCTACGACTCTTCGGATTGGATAATGTTTCGTATGCCTGCTGGACTTCGAGGAAAATCTCCGTTTCGCCGGGTAGCTGGTTCTTGTCGGGATGCAGGCGTTGCGCGGCTTCGATGTAAGCGCGCTTGATCTCCTCCTGTGTTGCATCCCGTAAGATGCCAAGAATGGCGTAATAATCCGGCTTTTGGATCATCTGCAGTTTATCCTGAAAGTTGGACGAGCACCACGC
>JAYRVQ010000087.1:0-4331 GCA_041918465.1 Anaerolineales bacterium | reverse complement strand
TCCCAGATAGGGACAACTTTCCGGGATGAAGACTGCGTTGTTGGACATTTGTTTATGGAAGGCAGGCTTGAAACTCCTACGATTTATCGGTCACTTCGTCTTCCATAACGCTTATCCCGGCCTTCTTATGTCCGTTGTTATTGAAATATGGCATCTTTCGAAGCAGGCGTCTCATCCGCGATGGCTTTCCGTCCTGCCGCTCTTCGTTGGAATAGTAATGGTAACCGTTATAACTGTAATATGGAGAGTAATGACGATAACCGCCATAATAGTCGGCGCGGTCACGCGGGATGCGGTTCAGCACAACCCCAATTATGCGCGCGCCAGCCCGGTTCAACATCTCCAAAGTGGCCATGGCTGCATCTGACTGCGTATGTCCCGGATGAACAACCATAATGACCCCATCCACTCTGGCGGCCAGCACCTGCACATCTGCAACCAGCGAGGGGGGACTGTCGATGATAACGATGTCGGCTTCCTTCTCCACTTCCTGAAGGATCTGCTCCATTTTTGCAGAGGCCAGCAACTCGGTGGGATTGGGCGGAAGACTGCCGCTCGTCAACACGGAGACCATATCCACATTTTCGATCTTCTGCGTCGCCAGATTGAGCGGCACCGGACTGCGGAATAAGTCGCTGAGTCCAATCTTATTGGACAGATCCAGAAAGCGGTGGATCTTTGGCCGCCGCATATCCGCGTCCATGAGCGCCACACGCTTACCTCCCTGCGCCATGATGGCCGCCAGGTTGACCGAGACGGTGGTTTTCCCTTCACCGGGACCGGCGCTCGTTATCAGCAGTCGCCGGATGGGACGGTCCACGCCGCTGAATTCAAGGTTCGTCCGCAGGAGGCGGAATGCTTCCGAGATGGGTGAGCGCGGCTGGCGGGTGACGTACAAACTTTCATTGCTTTCCGATCCGTATTGCATCACGGCGATATATCCAATAACCGGCAATTGCAAAACGCGCTCAATATCCTCCATCGTTTTGAGCGTATCATCCAGATACTCGACCAGGAACACGATCCCGGCCACCAGAATCAGTCCCACCACCGCGGCCAATGCAGTGCTTTGGAATGGCCTGGGCAGGATTGGGGATTGGGACTTAACAGCCGGTTCCACCTGTACCACGTTGGGAGTATTCTGCACTCGCGCAAGCCGAACGGCTTCAAGGCTGTTCAACAAATTAATATAAATGCCCTGGTAAAGGCCAAGTGTATTCTGTAATTGTTCCAAACGAGTTGATGTACTGGCGCCGCTATCCACTGGCTCGCCGAGCACAACCAAATTCGTATAAACCTGCTGATATAGCGCCAGGACCGGCTGAAGTTGATCCAGGGCGGCCTGTTTTTCAGTGATCTGCGCCTTCACTTCCTCAGATTGAAGTTCCTTCCCCAATTTGGCAACGTCCGTTTCCAGAGCGGCGATCTGGGTTTGCAGTGATTCGATTTGCGCCTGCACCTGCGTCAATTGATCCTGAACAGTGGCGGCCGAAATGTCAGTGATCTGGGTTTGCAGGGTGGTGATCTGCGACTGCACCTGGTCGATCTGGGATTGTAGATTCTCTTCAGACCTTAAATAACGAACGGCTTGTAATTCCTCGTTTTGATCGATCAGAACCGTCACCAGAACATTGGCAATATCCGCCGCGTGTTGCGGATTCGTGTCCACCACTGTCAATTTCACGAACTGCGTATCATCCACCTGTTGTGCTGTTGCCTGACCAGCCTGAACATCATATCCAAGTTCTGCAGTTGCCTTATCCAGAACCGTGTCGGTTGTCAAAAGTTGGATATAGGTCTGAACTAATTGCTGGCTATCCAAATACGCGTAGTAGTCCGTAGTCGTCTGTGCGGCGCGCAAAACCACAAAGCGGGTACTGGACTGATAGATCGGGGTTTGGTAGGCACTGCCAAGAAAACCAACTGCCGCCCCCAACGCCAATCCCAGAATCAACAACCACGCCCAGCGGCGAGCCAGCGCAAAATATCTTTTTAGTTCCATGAAAAACGACTCCTGCTCCTGTTCCTGCTCATTGCAGAGCCGGCACAGCCAATAATTGGCGGGATTATAACCTTAGTTATTCCGTTCGTAATCATTTTCACAGAATTGGCAGGGAATTCAAAATCGCAACGACAAGATTCTCATAAGTCTGAATCTCATAAGAAGAGCGAACGATAATGCGCATTGCCAGCCTGAAGTTCCTCGTGCGTCCCCACTGCCACCAATCGTTTTTCACTAAAAAACAAGACCCCGTCCGCATGCTGGATGGTGGACGGACGATGGGCCACAATGAACAACGTCTTCTTCCGAACTACAGAAGGAAGCGCGTCGAATATGGATTTCTCGACGCTTCCATCCAGGGCGGAGGTTGGTTCATCCAAAATGAGAATGTCCGACGCCTTGACCAATACCCGCGCAATGGAGAGACGCTGTTTCTGACCCTCAGACAGATTCACACCCCGCTCCCCCACCGGAGAATCATATCCACCCGGCAGGCTGCAAATGAAATCATGAATACCGGCCAGACGCGCCGCTTCTTCAATATCCTCCTGCAAGGCCTCCGGAGCGCCATAGCAGAGATTTTCCCGGATCGTCCCCGCCAGAAGGATCGTGGACTGGGACACGTATCCGATCCGTTTGCGAAGCGATTGCAATTCATAGTCCGACGCGGGAGCGCCATCAAAAAATATATTGCCATGCGTCGGCTGATAGAATCGCAGAATCAGGCTGACCAATGTTGTCTTCCCCACTCCGCTTGAGCCAACAATGGCGACATGCCTGCCGGGACGGACGTGAAAAGAAACATCCTCCAGCACCTTATCCTGTCCGTTATACGAGAAGGATACATTTTCGAAGCGCACATCCCCCTGCAGGTTTGTAACAACACGCCCGATCGCGGAATTTTCTTCGGGGACAACATCCAGGACAGCAGAGACCCGTTCCAGGGCTGTCAGCGCGCTCTGGAATTGCAGATTGGCATTCGCCAGTGATAAGGCCGGACCATGAACATATCCCAAATAGGATTGAAAAGCCAGCAGGGAACCCAGCGTCCATTCCCCCTGAATGACCCAGTACGCGCCAATCACCAGCGCCACTGCCCCGGCTATCCCCGGTACACTGTCAAGGATCAGATTGGCTACTGAACTGACCGTGGACTGCTCCATTTCGATCTGCTGGCTTGCATTAACTTCGGACATGATCCGTCGGCTCTCGCGCTGTTCCGAAGCAAACGCTTTGATCAACGGCACAGATGATAGTGTCTCCTCAAAACGTTGCGTAATATCCGCATATTTCTCCCTTCCATGATGATATAGCGCACGCATGCGATTTGCAAAATAGCGAGCGCTGAAAACAAGCAGAGGCAGGACAATCAAGGTTACTATCCCCAGCCGCCATTCCAGATAGAATAACAAGAGCATTCCACCCACAAAGCGAAACAGACCACTGACAAGATAAACGATGTTGCTGGAAAAAAACCAACGCAGTCCCCAGACATCGGAAGACACGCGCGAAATCAAGTACCCCACTTCTTTATCATCGAAAAAGGATTTTGGCAGGCGCAGAACATGGTCGAGCAGGTTCTGTTGAAGATCGCGCAGTACATTCTGCTCGAAATGGGTGAAATAGTATTGTTGCGCAATTCCGGCGCCCATGGAAAGGAGTTTTATGCCTCCCATCAAAATCAACGCCACCGGTAGTAAATCCAACCGCCGGGCAAGCATCACATCGTCGATCAAAAAACGATTGATCAGTGGTTGGGGAAAAGTTAACAGGCTGACGAAGAAGATCAAGCCCGCTCCCATAACCCCTTTCCGCCAATGACGGGCGAGATATGGTTGCAGGTTGCGCAGGCGCGAACGGGTATTTGCCCCGTTCATTTCAGTTTTCAGTTTGTCGTGAGGGATGGTACGAGAAAGGCCAGCCTTCAGGTAATCAAGCCAATTTTGGATACGCAATGGGGTTATTTTTTCATCCGGGTGGTATCGGTCAGTTTTTTTGTGTCCGGCCTCACGGTCCAGAAAATAGAACCGACGGTCTTGGTCAAATCCTTGAACATTCCCCACCAACGTGACAGATAATAGCAGGGCAATGACCGGGAACTCTTAAGTTGAAAACGCCAACGCATGTAGGCCGGGCTGGGAAATATAAGCGCCAATATCAACCTGAATCTTCCGTGCCAATTTAGCGACAGCAATTTTTGTCGTTCATCAAGGAGATGCGTTTCCGGCTCAATTTGCTTCAACGCGACCAAACTCCGGTGCCGATCCGTGGATTCTGACAGACTGGCGCGTACTCGGTCAGGGACGGGAGTGTCAAAATAGAGAGCCGC
>JAYRVQ010000086.1:0-3682 GCA_041918465.1 Anaerolineales bacterium | reverse complement strand
CCCCAACAGGCTGATGCCAACCACGATCAACTCCTTCTCGGTTTCGGGCTGCCCTTCGGACGCGATCATGAAGGCGATCAAATCCGCCTGCTCGCTCACGGTCAACGGATGCGCGGTGTAAATGGGCTGCATGACGGGCGAGATTTCAGGACCAAAATTGGAGAGGATCGAGGCGAGGGCGGTGTTGGTCCGTTGGCTGGCGACATCGGTCAGGTTGGGTCCCATCGAACCGCCGCCGAGCAGACCATTACTCCCCACACTGTGACATCCCAAACAGGGCGGACCGTCGTTTTCAAAATGGGCATAACCCATAAAGAGGTTCCGCCCATTTTCTGCATCGCCAGCGATGATCGCCGCAAATGAAACAGGCTGGGTGGTCTTTCTCTCAGGCGCGGCGCACCCGAACAGAAGAAACGCCAGCAGCGCAATGAACAGGAATGATGTTCGCGCCTTGATTTGGTTTTTGGAATTATTCATGGGTTTCGCAGACTCCTGGCTTGGACGGAGACCATTGGACGCTCCTGTCCATTTCTTGCTTTAGGTTGTTGCGTTCGTTCGCTTTATGATTTTGGATGGCGCACTCGCGTATTGTGTCGAATAGATTGTCGCCTTGCGCAGATTTTGTCTGTGTCGAAAAGACTCGTAGGACATTCTCGCTCAGTCCCGTGCGGATCACAGACAAATCAGGGTGACGCTCGACGATCAACTGGGTTATTTCCACTGCTTTCTCGCTTTGTAGATCTTCATCGGCGATCACAACCACAGAGGGTTGCGCCTCCAACAATTGGAGGGGAGCGGTCGGATCATCCAGGTTCCAGGAACCTATTAATTCGATGTCGCTGTTTGCGTGCAGAATCATCTCCATGCTTTCGCCAAAGAGACACTGGGAACCGATCAACAAAACGCGTGGCTTTGTCATAGTGGTGTGTGATAAATAGAACAAAGTTGCAATTAGTTTAACTAGAAACAGCCAGGAATCCCATCCCGACCAATCCCGCGTTTGGAATGAAAAAGGAGTGATTTTTCAATCACTCCTTTTTGTAAAAGAATTAGTTCTATCGTCTACAGCATCCCCTTGGTTTGTGCCGTTTTGGCCGCCTCGCGCCGTGTGCGAACATGAAATTTTGCCAGGATGTTTCGAATATGGGTCTTAACCGTGTTCAGGCTGATGCTCAATGCAACGGCAATCTCCTTGTCAGATGCGCCTCGCGACACGTGGAACAATACCTGCTGTTCCCGCTCTGTCAACCCATCATCATTTTCCTTTTCTGGAAGATCACCTTTACTCATTCGTCGGAATTCGGAGAGAACTCGCCCAGCCAGATTGGACGATAAAGCGGCTTCTCCGCGCAACGCGCCGCGCAGCATCTCCAACATAGATTGTGAACGGATCTCCTTCAGAATATAACCTTGCGCGCCATTCTTGAGCGCTTCGAAAAGCATTGCATCGTCGTCCCGCACAGTCAGCATGACGATGACGGTCTCCGGCAGGATTTGCTTGATTTGCCGTACCGCTTCGATGCCGTCCATGCCGGGCATCTGTACATCCATCAAGATCAAGTCAGGTTTTAATTCCTGCGCTTTGACGAAGGCTTCCAGGCCATCATTGGCTTCGCCCACCACATGCATATCGGACTGGGCGCCGATGATGCCAGCCAACCCCTCCCGAAAAAGAGCATGATCGTCAGCCAGCAATATGCGAGCCTGTTCCATCTTTTTCTCTCTCCTTCACCGGCCATTTCAGCGTAACTGTCGTTCCGCGCCCTATTGCTGAATCGATGCTAACCTCTCCGCCAATGTGCGCAGCGCGCGCTTGCATGATCTTCAAGCCAAAATGACCGTTCGGTTCGGGCAGCGATATGTCGAAACCTTTCCCATTGTCCTCGACCGAAATAAAGTAGTGATCATCCAGTTGACTCATTTGCACCGTCACGCGGCCCGCCTCCGCGTGGCTGGAGGCGTTCTTCAACGCCTCGCGCGTGATGTGCAGCGCCTGTTCCAGAGTCTGACGCGAGTATGGGATTTCACCGTCCATAAGATTTTTCCATTCCACAGCCAGGCCATGTTTCCTGCCAAAATCCAGAACCAGTTTTTGAATTTGTTCTGCCAGCTCGCGCCGCAATGGGGACTCGTCCATCAGTTGATCAATCGCGCGCCGCACGTCGCCCGTCGCATCGCGAATCGCCTGCCGCGCTTGCTCCAGTTTCTCCAACGCGCCCTGTTTCTGCCCATCCTCAAGAAAATTCACCACCTGGTCGGTCATCAAGCCGAGATAACTCAACGTTTGGGCGAGACCGTCGTGCATCTCCGCCGCGATACGCCTGCGCTCCTCGAGCGTCGCCACCCGTTCCGCCTGCGCGAAGAGACGGGCATTCTCCAACGCGATGGCGGCCACGTTCGCCAGTTTGGTCAGCATCTCCGCAGAATCGGCGGCAAACTGATTTTGCGCGGGACTGCCCACGCACAGCGCGCCAATGACGCGGTCGCCAATGCGGAGCGGCGCCGCCAAGTGACTGGCGCGATATTCCTTCGCTAACATGTGGCATCCGCCCTGGCAATTGCCCGCGCCGCAAAGCATGGCGTGTTCGCCCGCCAATACCGCGTTTGCAAATTCCTCATCGGCGCGCACGGTTTCCCCAACCACCGCGCTTTGCGGACCGCTCACCGCCTGCAACTTTAACCAATGCTGGCTTGCGTCCACGAGGCAAAGTGATGCCACCTCGCCGCCCAACAGCGTGCGCGCTTTTTCCGTGACCGAGTTCAACACCTGCTGAATTTCAAGCCGTGAAGAAATTTCACGACTGACCTCGTTGAGGATTTCAAGTTCGTGTGTGCGCTGGGCAACTCGCTGCTCCAACGTGGCATTCGATTGGATGAGATCCTCGCGCGCGTCGTGGAGACGGGATCGCATCTCATCGAACGCCTGCGACAACGCCCGCATCTCCATCGGACCTTCGACCTGCACCGCCGTATCGAGATCGTTCTCCCCCAATCGTTTCACCGCCAATCTCAAATCCTGCAGCGGCTTGAGCAGGGAGCGGCGCGTGATCCACGCGCCTGCCGCCAGCAATGCCAACGCGCACGCCAAAAAAGCGATCTGAATGAATCGCAGACGATTCACCTTGGCAGTGGAGTCAGTTTCATATAAACGAACTACCAAATCGGTTTTTTGAACCAGATCATCAGATTGTTCTTCAAGCGTCGCTTGCAGGAGGATAGAATCGGGTGTGGAAGAAGTCATGGACTCCAGTGTGGTACGGTAACCGTTCCAGACTGAATCCACATCATCCAACGCGGCGAGCAGTTGCGGGTCGCGCGTGATCGGAAGTTCCACAACGTCATTCGTCAGGTAGGGCGCGGCTCCCCCGTCCCGCAGGGCAGATAACGTCTGGCTGAATATCTGTTCGGACTCCCGCAGTGCAGCGAGCGCAAATTCGTCTCCATCTTTCCATTGAAGCGCCAAGCGAGTCATTTGCTGAATCAACATACGCTGACGACCTGCCAGGTTAATCACCGACGCGTCCTGCTGCTGAGTCTGCAGGCCCCAAAACGTGAGACCGACAGAAACAACCACGAGCAGGACGAACGCTGTGAACAAAACGGTGAGTTGAACCTGGAGACGGTGAAACATCGCGTAATGAGCCTGGATGTATTTTGGATAAACCTTCTCCATTATAACATT
>JAYRVQ010000085.1:0-19430 GCA_041918465.1 Anaerolineales bacterium | reverse complement strand
GGGTAGTTCTACAAACAGGCCAACTTCCGTCAAGCCGCGTTCCTTATCGGGTATTTCCTTCCGCTCGCGCTTAACCCTGGGCAATATGCTGATCGTCGCCGTCGCGGTTGCCGGTACGGCTCTGGTCATCCTGTACCGCGCGCAACTTGTTAACACATTTCTGGGAAATCAGATCACTGACAACGTGCGTCAATTAACAGAAACCGAATTGACATCCACAGCCTCGCGCCACGCCGATGAACTGGACAAATTCTTTGTCTCCATCGGCAACAACATGTCCATTTTAAGCACAACCCTTCAGTCCATGCTGGCACAGGAAAAAAATCTGACTGGTCTTCAGTGGGATGCGCGCCAAAGCCTGTTCCAGTTATCACAGGGAAGTTGGAGCAATTCATCTGTCGAACCCGGTTCGATCTTCCTGCCTGCACAAAAGGAACTCTCTAACCCCATCGTTTCGGAACTCAATACCATCAAACAGTTGGATATCGTTGCGCCCTCCGTCCTGACGGAAAACCCCGACATGATCGCGCTGTATTTTGGAAGCGCGCAGGGCACAACATTGTATTATCCGAATGTCGAACTCGCCAGCATCCTTCCTCCCGATTTCGATGTCACCCAGCGACCGTGGTTTTTAGCGGCCACTGTGGAAAATGATGAGCGGGAGATCAAATGGTCTGCTCCGTACCAGGACGCGGCGCTCAATGGCCTGGTTGTTACCTGTAGTTTGCCTGTTTACGATGATAAAAATCGCTTCCGCGGCGTGATTGCCGCCGACCTGCAATTGATGAAAATCTCCGAGTTGATCTCTTCCATCAGCGTAGCCCAAAGCGGATATGCCTTCCTGATCGATGGCGAAGGAAGAATCATCGTCATGCCCGAAAACGGCTATTCAGACCTTGGCCTGAATCCTGCAGATTTTCAGGGAGAACAGGCGCTGGAATCGATTTTCAAAAAAGTGCCTTTGGATGTTTTCCCAATCCTTTCCAGGATGACAACCCACCAAAGCGGCATGAGAGCTGTCGAATTGAATGGAGTGGAAAAATACATTGCCTATTACCCCATCCCATCCATCGGCTATAGCTTGGGCATTGTGGTCCCGGTCAGCGAAACGCAAGGCGCGCTGGTTATCACCAGGAAGAGACTGGAAGACGAGACCAGGAACACCCTGACAAATATCATCATCGGTACGATTATCCTGTTGGCTGGTTCCCTGCTCATCTCACGTTGGATGGGAAATACTCTGGCAAAGCCGCTCGTACAACTGACTGATACTGCCACGCGTCTCGCGGACGGAGACTTGAGTGCAGAAGCCCAGTCACGCTCACGCGACGAGATTGGCGTGCTGGCAAATGCGTTCAACGTCATGACATCCCGCCTGCGCGACCTGGTCTCTTCCCTGGAGCAACGTGTGGCAGAACGCACCACCGACCTGGAACAGGCAACCCTCCAAAGCAAGAAACGCGCGGAAGAATTACAAGTGGTCAGCGAGGTGGCGCGCGCCGTCTCCACCGAAGTCAATCTTGAAGACTTGCTGACGCTCGTCACAAAAGTCATCAGCGAACGGTTTGGTTTCTATCATGTTGGAGTATTCCTGCTGGATACCATCAATCAAAATGCCGTCCTGCGCGCATCCAACAGCCCCGGCGGAAAACGCATGACAGCGCGCGGACATAAATTATCCATCGGACAGGTTGGTATCGTCGGACACGTGGCCGCCACAGGCGAGGCGCGTATCGCCCTCGATGTCGGCGCGGACGCGACCTACTTCAACAATCCCGATCTGCCAGAAACGCGCTCTGAAATGGCGCTGCCGCTCAGCGTACGCGGCCACATCATTGGCGTTTTGGATGTTCAAAGCACACAGCCCAAGGCCTTCACCCAAGCCGACGTGGAGACCTTGAGCACGCTGGCAGACCAGGTCGCCATCGCCATTGAGAACGCGCGGCTCCTTGCTGAATCTCGACAGGCACTGGAGGAATCGCAGGCTTTATATGGCGATTACATCGGCCGCGTCTGGGAACGAAAAACAGCACAGGCCGCCATTGGATATCAACATTCGGCGGGGATAGGCCGCATGGTCGATGAGCCTGTCAAATGGGAAGAGGTTCAAGCCGCGTTCAATGCAGGCAGGCCTGTTATTTCCGAAGGAAAGGATGCGCTCCCCGCAGTCGCCGTCCCCATTCGATTACAGAATCGTGTAATTGGAATCCTGGATATCCGCTCCCCCGAAGCGGACCGAGTCTGGACCGATGACGAGGTCGCCATTATCGAAGCCGTAGCCGAACGCCTGGCGCTGGCACTCGAGAATGCCCGCCTGTTCGAAGAGACTTCCGGTCGCGCGTCTCGCGAACACGCCGTCGCCGAGATCACTTCCAAGATCCGCGAAACAAACGACCCGCAGGTCATGATCCGAACTGCCATCGAAGAACTACAACGCGCCCTGAAAGTCAACCGCGTCGAGATCATCCCGCAAGTGGTATCCGCGCACCTTTCAGGCCGGGAAAACGGTTAATCAGCAAGTAATTGGAGCCAGAGTTATGACATACACCATTGCCATTTCAAATGAAAAAGGCGGCGTCGCCAAGACCACATCAACACTCTCATTGGGAGGCGCGCTGGCGGAGCTGGGACATCGGGTTTTACTGATCGACATGGACCCACAGGCCAATCTTACGCTCGCGCTTGGATTTGAACCTGCCGAGGCCGCAAAGACATCTGCCAACGTGTTGATCGAATCGGCGCCCATCCAGAGCGCGATCCGTAGGACAGATTTTGAGCGGCTCGACCTGGTGCCGTGCAACGCCCGCATCGAAAGCGCCGAGCAATTCCTGCCAGTCCGCACCAATTACCTGACAACCTTGCGCAGCGCGCTCGAAGGAACGTCCGAACTTTTGTACGATTACATTCTATTGGACTGCCCGCCCGCCCTCGGCGCCATCACACTCAACGCACTGGCCGCCTCGGACCTATTGCTTATTCCCACACAAGCGGAATACTTTTCGGCTTACGCCCTGCGGAACATGATGACCGTCATCCGCCGTATTCGCAAAGACGCCAACCCCAACCTGGCCTATCGTATCCTGGTCACCCTGCTGGATCGTCGCAACCGCACACACCGTAACATTTACGAACAATTGGTATCTACATTTGGAGACGGTATTTTTGAGACCGTCATCGAAATGGACACCAAATTACGCGAAAGCCCGATCGCGGGACAGCCGATCACCCGTTACATGCCAACCAGCCGCGGCTCCCTGCAATACCGCGTCCTGGCCGAGGAATTGATCGAATATGCCAAAGAAACCAACCAACAAACGGCTTGACAAGCTCTTCGAGGGCTTGCAGGACGAAACGGCGAAACCTTCTTCAAAAAAAACCACCAAAAAGACGCCGTCCCGTCCCGCTGACAAAAAGCCTGTCCTCGGCACGTATCCTGTCGCGACCAGGCCTTTGCCTCGTACTCCTGTCGCCGCACAGACTGGCGCGCTTCCGCCTTTGGAATCGGTAGCCATCGCGCGGCGCGGCGGGGATGGAATCCCCTCCAGCATGTCCCTGGCATTCCAAATGGACAGTCGCAACTGGGCCACGCTCCAGGTTGTGGACGAAGCCACCACGCGCAATTGGGATTCCAACGAGCAAATGCTTGTCAAGCAAGTGGTGGATCAACTCTCCCAGGCCCTCGAAAACGCCCGCCTCTTTCAGGAAACCCAATCGCGCGCCGAGGAACTATCGGTGCTCAACGAAATGGGACGCGAACTGACAGGTCTGTTGAGCATTGATGCAATTGCCGAGGCTGTTTACAAATACGCGGGCCGCTTGATGGATACTACCAATCTCTTTGTATCCTTGTTTGACGAGACAAGACAGGAGATCAACCCATTCTTCGTGATCAACAACCGCGAACGGATACAAGTCCCGCCGCGCCAACTGGGAAACGGCCTGACCGACTATATTTTGCGAACTCACGAACCGCTCTTCATCCCCGATGATCTACCCAATCAAATGAAAAGGCTGGGGCTGGAACCCTTCCAACTCGGAGACACTCGCGTGGCGCAGTGCTGGTTGGGAGCGCCCTTGCTGGTGGGCGATTCTGTGCTGGGCGTTATCGGCGTCCAAAGCGTGGAATTCCCAAATCTGTTCACCGAACATCACCGGGATTTGTTGACAGCCATTTCCAGCCAGGCCGCCATCGCCATTCAAAACGCCCGGTTATTTGAGGAGACTCAACAGCGCACCAGGGAGTTGGATTCGCTCAACGAACTCAACCAAAGATTGTCCGCCAGACTGGACGTGGATAATGTGCTGCAGGAAATCTATCGCGGCGTAGCGCGCCTGATCGATGCCAAGAACTTCTACATCGGCCTCTATTTCCCTGAAAGAAACGAGGTGGACTTTCCTCTAAACGTAACAGAATCTGCCGTTGACAAAAAGATCGTGACCATCAAGGCTGACCAGGGATTGACCGGTTACATCCTGAAAGAGCGTCGTCCGCTCCTGGTAAAGGACAACCTAGAGGATGTCTTGCGATCGATCGGAATCGAACCAGTAGGTGAGATTGCTCGTTCCTGGCTTGGCGTGCCGCTCTTATTGGGAGAACAAGTCATTGGGGTTATGGCGGTCCAATCCTACGACCAGCCCAACGCCTACGATGAACATGACCGCGACCTGCTACTGGCATTTGCTGGACAAGCCGCCATTTCAATCCAAAACGCCCGCTTGTTCAGCGAGACCCAAAAACGTACAGAAGAATTGGGATCGCTCAATCGCATTATCGTCTCCGCCAGCCAGGTTCTGGATCTCGAATCGTTGCTCAATACCGTCATGCTCCATACCATGGAAATCATCGGATTCGACAGCGGCCTTGTCTCGATCTACGATGAAATCACCAGGGAATTAAAACTCATTACACAATACGGTCTTCCGCAACCAATCCAGGATTCGCTGAAAATCAAAGGATTCGGTAATACTTTATGTGAATACGTTTACCAAAAGCATAACGTGCTTGCGTTACCAGATATACGCATAGAGTCGCCCATTGAAGTTCAGGGATTAATCGCCAATAACATCCTTTCCTATTTTGGCGTGCCGCTGGAAGCCAAAGGCCGGGTCATAGGCACGCTCTGCATGTTCAACCACGGAACCTGGCAAGTCGAGCCTCGTCTCATTGAACTGGCGCGTTCTATCGGCATTCAAATTGGTTTCGCCATTGAAAACGCCCGCCTGTTCGAAACAACCCAACGGTCCGAAACGGAACTGCGCTCCCTGTTCTCGGCCATGAGTGATGTCATCATCGTCTATGATCGCGAAGGTCGCTACATCCGCATTGCTCCCACCAACCCGTCCCGCCTGTTCCTCCCGCCTCAGGATATGCTGGGCAAACGCATCAATGATTTACTCCCAGAAGGGATCGCCCAAACGCTTATGTCGGCCATCGGGCAGGCACTATCGACAGATGAAACCGTCCACGTGGAATACCCGCTAAGCATTAACGAGACGGAATACTGGTTTGACGGCACCGTCTCCAAACTGACTGAAAACCAGGTCTTTCTGGTGGCGCGCGATATCACCGGCCGCAAACAAGCCGAGGAAGCGCTCAGACGCCGCAACGAATATCTTTCTGCGACGGCAGAAATCGGACGACTCGTCACTTCCACATTGGACATGCCCACGCTCTTCTCGCGGACCGTCAACCTGGTGCGCGAACGATTTGGCTTCTACCACGCTGGTATCTTCATCACCGAAGAGACAGGGTTCCGCGCAGTCCTCCAGGCCGCCACAGGCGAAGCCGGAGCTGAGATGTTGCGCCAGCACCACAGTCTGCAGGTCGGTTCCAAATCCGTGGTCGGCGGAGTGACAGAAAGCGGACGTGCGGTGGTTGTGAATGATACGACCCTCAGCGAAACCCACAAATTTAATCCACTCCTGCCCGAAACCCGTGCCGAGACGGCCATCCCTCTGCGTGTGGGTTCGCGCACCATCGGCGTACTGGACATCCAATCCACCAGCCCCAACGCCTTCAGCGAAGACGATATCGCCGTGCTCCAGACCCTCGCGGATCAGGTTGCCATCGCCATCGACAACGCTCGCTCCTACGAACTCTCCATGCAGGCCGTGAAAGAAATGCGCGAGGCTGACCGACTCAAGAGCCAGTTCCTCGCCAACATGAGCCATGAACTGCGCACACCGCTCAACTCCATCATTGGATTCTCGCGCGTCATTCTGAAAGGCATCGACGGCCCCACCACCGACTTGCAACAACAAGACCTGCTGGCCATCCACAATTCAGGCCAGCACCTGCTTGGATTGATCAACGACATCCTCGACCTCTCACGCATCGAAGCCGGCAAGATGGAACTGACCTTCGATGAAGTCAACCTGACGGAACTTGTTTCGAGCGTCATGTCCACGACCACGGGCCTGGTCAAAGATAAACTTATCACCCTGCACCGCAACCTACCCGAAGACCTACCGACGGTCCGGGCGGACGCGATGCGCATTCGTCAGGTTTTGCTCAACCTGCTTTCCAATGCCGCCAAATTTACTGATGAAGGATCCATCACGGTGCAAGCCAGTGTAAAGGACAGCCCCACCGGCCATCCCGAGATCACCATCAGCGTGATGGATACCGGTCCCGGTATCGCGATCGAAGACCAAAAGAAACTCTTCCAACCCTTCTCGCAAGTGGATGCATCGCCCACGCGCAAGAGTGGCGGTTCAGGGTTGGGACTATCCATCTCGAACCATCTCATCCAGATGCACGGTGGGCGGATTGGCGTGGAAAGCGCCCCAGGAAAAGGAAGCACCTTCTTCTTCACACTGCCAGCCTTCCGCGGAAAAATCGACCGTGAAACATCCTCGGGCAATCGCGTCATCCTTACCATAGACGATGACCCGCAGGTTGTCAGCCTTTACGAACGTTATCTCCAGCCGCAGGGTTACCAGGTCATTCCTCTCAGCGACCCTACAAAAGCAGTTGAACGCGTGCGACAGTTGAAACCGTATGCCGTCACCCTCGATATCATGATGCCCGGCTACGACGGATGGCGCGTGCTTAACGATCTCAAATCCAACGCAGAAACACGCGATGTGCCTGTCATCGTTTGTAGTATCGTTGAGGAACAGGAAAAAGGATTCAGCCTGGGCGCGGCAGATTATCTGCTCAAGCCCATCCTTGAAGACGATATCCTTAACGCCCTCGACCGCTTAAATGTGGACGGCAGTATCCGTGATGTGCTCATCGTGGACGACGATCCCAACGACTTGCGACTGATCGGCCGCATGTTATCCGATCAGGGACATTATCGTCCGGTTACGGCAGAAGGAGGCCGGAACGGTTGGGCCGCCATTCAGTCGCGCACGCCTCATGCTGTGATCCTGGACCTGTTCATGCCTGAAATGGATGGATTTACCATCCTCGAAAAAATGAAATCATCCGAAGCCCTGCGCGATGTGCCTGTCATCGTTGTCAGTGGCGGGGACCTGACCCCCGAACAACAGCAACAGTTGCAGGATTTCGGTCAACGCATGATCCAGAAAAATGCGCTCAACGAAAAGCAACTGCTCACCACACTGGAGCGCGTCCTCGAACGCGTAAAACATTAATCTCATAGGAACATTTCATGTCGTTTGTTGTCAAGTGCCTTGACTGCGGCCATGCCGCGCCCTATTTCCCCGCCTCGATCCATTGCCCTCGTTGCAACAGTCAGTGGCGTGAAGCGGAATACGACTATGTAACGCTGGCAAAGACTTTTCCCCAGCAATTTTCGGCTCGCCCCTTTGACTTGTGGCGGTATCGCGAGTTTTTACCGATTCGCAACCCCAACCCCTCCCTGAGTCTTGGCGAGGGGGGATCGCCGCTCATTCAGGCTGTCAACCTCGGGATGATGCTGGGGATTCCCAACCTGTTCATCAAGGATGAGCGTCAGGGGCCGACCGGCTCATTTAAGGATAGACAGGCCGCGGTCACGATTGCCGCGCTCAAAGAGGCGGGAATCACCGAAATGGTGGCCGCGTCCACAGGAAATGTCGCCATTGCGTACTCCGCCTACGCGGCCCGGGCGGGAATCAAACTCTGGGCATTTGTCACCAGCCTCGTTCCAGCGGTCAAGATGCGGGAGATCGCGTTGTACGGGAGTCAGGTCATCAAAGTGACATCCTCCTATGATCAGGCGAAACAACTGGCGGCGGAGTTTGCGCGTCAACGCGGCCTATATCTCGATATGGGTGCGCGCACGATCACATCCATTGAAGCCATGAAAACCATCGCCTTCGAGATCAGCGAGCAATTGACGGCTATCCTTGGACCGATGCCCGGTGATGATGCTCCGCGCTGGCGCACACCGGACTGGTATGTTCAAGCCATTAGCGGCGGGATGGGTCCTCTGGGTGTGTACAAAGGTTTCCGCGAATTGCGCCAGATGGGATTTGTGAACCGCATTCCTGCCATCGCGCCCATTCAGGCAGAGGGGTGCGCCCCCATGGTTAAATCGTGGAAAAAGGGACTGGAGCAAGCCGAACCGGTTATCACGCCGCGCACACACATCGAAACCCTCGCCACTGGCGACCCGGGACGCGCCTACATGATGCTCCGCAAGCAGGTGGATGACACACACGGAGTCTTCGAGAGTGTGACAGATGATGAAGCCTTCCGCGCCATGCATGTGCTGGCAAAAATGGAAGGCATCTCTGCTGAACCGGCCGCGGGAGTGGCGTTTGCAGGCCTGTTCAAACTGATCCGCGCCGGGACGATCAAACCCACGGATGTGGTGGTGATCAATTGCACCGGACACACCATGCCCGCCGAACAATCGGTGTTGGGCGAGAATTGGTCGCGCAATGTGGTTCTGCCCACCAAGGAGGAGGAAACACCCGAGGAGGGCCTGTTGGCCGCGCTGACCAGCGTGGCACCCGACCGCTTCCAGAGGGTCGCGATCGTGGACGATAGTCCGGAATCCCGCCGCCTGATCCGCCGTATCCTGCAATCACAAGGCGATTTCGAAATCTTTGAAGCCGCAGACGGCAGGTCGGGACTGGAAATCATTCGACGCGAATTACCCGATCTGGTAATCCTCGATTTGATGATGCCTGAAATGGATGGCTTTGCCGTGCTGGACGAGATGAAAGCCAAGCCGGATACTGCCGAGATTCCCGTCATTGTTGCCTCTGCCAAGGAATTGACCCCCGAAGAAAAAAGCCGCCTCGAAGGACAGATCCAGACGCTCATGCAAAAAGGGGATTTTCTTAATGATGAATTTCTTGAAGAGGTCCGGTCACTGATTCGTTGACCGGTGGTTTTCTATGAAAGCGGAGCGCTCAAAGGGAATCCGGGCTGCGTTGGCTTCAGCCTTCCTGCTCGGATTGGCGCCCGTGCTGGGGCGGCAAGCCATTCTGTTTGGGTTCTCACCGCTGGCAGTTGTGGCTCTGCGGACAACATTTGCGGCAGCGTTGCTTTTCCTGATCGTTGCGTTATTTAAACGTCAATTCCTTTTCATCTACCCGGTGGGATTTGCAGGATGTGTGCTGGCTGGGGTTATTAATGGCATCGGCTCCATCTTCTATTACATGTCGCTGGGACGCCTGCCTGCCTCCATTGGCCAGATGCTTTATTCCCTCTATCCCATCTTCCTGGCATTTTCGCTTGTTCTGGATCACCACCCCATCAGCCGCATGACCATCTTCCGAGTGATCATTGCAACTCTGGCAGTATTTCTTCTTGCTGGCGGTTTCAACGGCAATGTCGATCCGATCGGCGTGCTAATGATGTTGATCGGTTCCATTCTATACGCCTTCCACCTGCCCATCAACCAGCGTGTATTATTTGACGTTCCGGCCCCCACCGTGACCCTTTACACGCTCCTCGCCATGAGCGCGGTTGTCCTCCCGGTCTTCCTCATCTTCGATACGCGACTCCCAGCCGCAAATGTTTCCTGGTGGCCTGTTGTTGGATTAACACTGGTAACCTTTTTCGCGCGGCTGGCGCTTTTTCTGGGAATCAAACACCTCGGAGGCATGCAGACCGCCCTGCTTGGTCTAAGCGAATTGCTGGTGGCGATCATCTTCAGCCATTGGTTGCTGAACGAAAGCCTTACACTGATCCAATGGCTGGGAGCGGCCGGGCTGGCCATCAGTCTGTTGCTCGTTGGCAATGACCAGTCCCCCCCACCAAGGAAAAATCTGAAAGGCGGATGGCTGAACTGGATTCGCCCACAGAATGTCCCGCCCGATACTCCATGGGGTCCGCACGATTAATTCCCATCCTCCTCGTAAACATATCCCGTACCGCGCACACTGGAAATGCGGGTCATCAAATTGGGAAATTCCTCCAGTTTGTGCCGCAGCCTGCTAACCAGCGGACGCAACACCTCGGGCGCCTCCTGCGGAGACGTATCATAGCCCTGCACAAGCAGGACAAGTTCCCGGTGCGAAAAAACCTTCCCCGGGTTCTCCAATAATGTACGCAGTAACCGTCCCTCTGCGGGTGTGAGATGCACGAGCTTCTTATTCCTACGGATCAACCGCCGCGAGAGATCCGCAACCGTGCCATCCTTAAACTTAAATTCAGAGATGGTCTCGTCGGTGGAAAGCGCGCCAGCGGGACCACCGCGTCCCTTCAGACGCGCCTCCCGACGCGTCAATCCCTTTTTTACACTGGCAATGATCTGGGCAGGCATGGCAGGCTTGGATAGATAATCATGGATGCGCAGGCGAAGCGCCTGGATGGCAGTATCCATCGAACCAAACGCGGTGAGCAGGATCACCTCGGTATCCGGGGAAACCTGGTTAACCACCTGAATCACTTCCAAACCGTCCATGCCGGGCATCCGCAAATCCACCACCATTAAATCCACAGGATGGGTGCGGACATACTCCACTGCCGACTGCCCGTTGGAAACAGAATTCACACTATATCCTTCGAGGCGTAAAATATCGGAAAGGGATTGGCGGGCAACCGGTTCATCGTCCACGACCAAAATAACAGACTTCACTTCACACCTCCGAATGGCAGGGATACCCGAAAACAAGCGCCCGGCCCACGCGCGGGAATAAGATCCAGCGCGCCGCCATGCGCGGTGACAATATTGTAACTGACCGTCAGTCCCAGACCCGTGCCCCCCTCTTTTGTGCTGACAAATGGTTCGAAAATATTCCGGCTCTCACCAGACGGGATGCCGGGCCCCGTATCCTGAAACAGGATCTCCACCCCGTCTCGCGCGGCGCGGACGGTGATCTGCAACTCCCCACCGGAAGGCATCGCGTCGTAAGCGTTCAGGATCAGGTTGATGAACACCTGTTGAATCTGACTACTGACCGCGTTTATGGATGGCAGATCGTTGGGTACATTCTTTTTAACGCGGATACCGCGTTCATCCAACTGCTTCCCCATCAGCCCAAGCACGTGCGCCAACAGGTCAACCAAATTCACAGATTGCGGCGCGACCGCGTTCGGACGATAAAAATCCAACATGCGCTGAACGGTGGTGCGCAGGCGATCCAGTTCAGAGCGCGCCAGTTCAAAGTATTCCTGTCGTTTCTCCGCCGGCAAATCTTCGCGCCCGGCCAGATGGATGCAATTTTGTACCGCCTGCAAAGGGTTATTAATTTCATGTGCGATGGAGGCAGTAAGACGACCAGCGGCGGCCATTTTCTCGGCCTGCAACAATGCGTGTTGGGATTCTTCCACGCGGCGGACATAGTCACGCAATTCAGCATATAGCCGCGCGTTCTCCATTGCAACGACAGCCTGCCGCCCCAAAATTTGGAACATCTCCAAATCTGCTTCGCGGAACGGAACCTGCCCGGATTCGCGCCCGGCGTAGAGCAGACTGCGCGTCCCCGGACGGCTGACCGGCACGAACATGGCCGCAGCCAGTCCGCGCCGCTTCATTTCTGACTGAGATAGCGGGTCGCCGGGACCGACCGCATTGACCAACGCTGGAGCCTCCAGGTTGACGGCTTGCGCGCCCAGCACAGACTTTGAACCGGCATCCTCGTCGAATGGCAGGATGCCGCGCCCGGCCAGCAGAGTCGCTCCTCCGCCCGCGGAATCGAGTTGGTAGTACGCGGCCTGGGCGCAGGATAAATGCCCACAAACGGCAGTCAGGATCAGGTCCAGGAGACGATGCGGATGAGTCTCCGAAAGCAGGGATTCGGTCACAGAGAAGAGCGGGCGCAAAGTCTGGATGCGGGCCGCGTCCCGTTTATTTTGTTTATCGGCCAGCGCCTGCCTCACCGAAGTGAGTAATTCGTCGCTTTTTTCGAACGGCTTGAGGAGCAATCCGTCCACACCCTGACGCAGAGCGCGGATGGCGGTCTCGACGGTGCCGAAGCCAGTCATGACCAGGACCGCGATATCGGGCTGGCTGTGCTGGGCGTGGGCAATGACATCGAAGCCGTCCACCTCGGGCATGCGAATGTCCACAAGTAGGAGGTCGAAGCGATGGCGCGACAGTTCTTCCATGGCTTTGCGCGGCTCTGTGAATGCCAAAACGTCGAAGCCGGCGCGCGTCAGCAGACGTTTACAGAGAAGCGTGATGCCGGGCTCATCGTCGAGAACGAGAACGAGAGGAGTATTCATCAGATTGGCAACCAGACTGTGAATGTGGAACCCTTGCCGGGCTGGCTATCCACTTCAATTGTGCCGCCGTGATCGGTGACGATTCCATACGTGACAGATAAACCAAGCCCCGTGCCGCCCTGATTCGATTTGGTGGTGAAAAAAGGCTCGAATAAACGATCCTTGTGTTCCGGCAGGATGCCCTCGCCGGTATCGCGGACAGAGGCAATCACCCAGGCGCGTCCATCACGGATGGATTCACGGGTCTGCAATTCCAATTCGCCGCCGGAGGGCATGGCTTGCAGGGCATTGTGAAATAGATTCAGGAAAACCTGCTTCATTTGATTTCGGTCAATTGAAACCCAGGGCAGTTCGCTCGCGAGTTCATATGTGAATAGTACGCCGCTGGTCTTCATGAGGTGACGCGTCAGCTCAATGACATCATCCAGCACCTCATTCAAATCGGCGCGGGTGCGCGTGGATTCGGTCTGGCGGGCGAAATCGAGCAGGCGGCGGACAACGTCGCGCGCGCGGCGCGCTTCGCGCAGGACCAGCTCAAGGTCCGGGCGTGAGGCGGAATCCTCGGGAAGTTCCTCGAGAGTCAGTTCCGCGAAACCTGTCACGGTGGTCAGTGGATTATTCAGTTCGTGCGCCACACCCGCGGCCATCTCGCCGACCGCGGCCAGTTTGGCGGCCTGGACAAGTCGACTCTCGGCGGAACGCTGGGCTTCGATGCGGCTCTTCAATTCGTCTTGCGCGGCGCGCAACTGGCGAATGGATTCCTGCAAACGCTGGTACTGGTCTGCGCTTGAGACTACGCTGGCGAGGATGCCCGCCAGAGACTCAAGATCGAGCAGGTCGTTTTGGGTGAATGCGTTCTTGTCGCGGCGTTCCACGTTGACCACGCCGAGAGTCAGGTCGCCATCGCGCAGGGCAACGCACATCAGCGAGCCTGCCGCCCCGCCCGGGTTGGGACGATAATCTGCCTCCTGGCTGGCATCGTTGATCAACAGGCTTTTTCCCGTGCGGAGGACGCGGCCGGGAATCCCATCCAAAACGGTGCTGGCATTTTTGACAAAGGCGCGCTCTGCATTGGACGCGCTCCGGCCGCCAAAGCCGCGAATGGTTGCATTCTGCTCAGCGTCCAACAGCAGAATGGAAGCGAGTTCATATGAAAAATATTGAGTCAACAGGTCGGCGGTGATCTGGGCGATCTCGCGCTTGTTGGTGAGGCCAACCACCTCCTGCACCACCTCATGGATGAGGCCGAGGTTGCGGGCGCGGCCTTCGGCTTCCTCACGCAGGCGGCTGTATTCCACCAACCCTGCCAGATGGCTCGTGATGACAACCAGCAAGTGCTCATCGTAAATGCTGAAAGCATTCGCGCGCGTGCTTTCGAGAGTCAACACGCCGATGGTGCGGCCGCGATATTTGAGAGGCATAAGCAAAACGGAAACGGAATCGGATTGAGCGGGGACAAATCCTGCCGCGGCAATATCAGCGAGTCGCAGGGTCTTGTCGGTCTTGATCCAGGGCGCGAGACGGTGTCCCTTGATCTCTGCGCTGAGTTGCACGGCTTTCCCTTCGCGATTGAAATATTCCCGCAACATGCTCCCGCCCACAGAATGCAGGTGCAGGGCGATCCGTTCAGTCCCGAAGACGCGCTCCAGCAGGGCAAAGACGCGGCGCGTGATCTGGTCAAGATTCTGTGCGGAGGAAACCGTCAGCGCGAAATCATTCAGCACGGCGAGACGGCGTAAATGATCGGCCATGGCCGCGAACGTGATGACGATCTCGATGACGGGCGTGACCTGCGCGGAGAGATTGTCCAGCGCGAGAGCCTGCTCCTCGGTGAACGGTTTTTGTCGCCAGAGCGTGACGACACCGATCATGCGCTGTCCGATGATGAGCGGGAAGCAGGCCCAGGTCTTCGAGCCACCGCGCGTCGCTTCACGCGGGACCCGCTCCCAGTCCGCGTGACCCGAATCCACCAGCAACGGCTTCAAGTTCTTGCTGACGCGCCGCCAGAGAACGTTCTCTTCAATAAGCATCGAAGCATCCGCAGACTGCGGGCTGTTCCACTGCGCCAGCACATCCAGCATGTCTGCGCGGCGAATGGCCAGCCATCCACCCTGCGCCCGGGCGCGCGTTACGAACATCCGCAGGACGCGTCTCAAAACGCGCGTCTGGTCATAGGGCGCTTCGGATTGCAAATTAGGCAGGAGCAGTTCCGATTGCAGGAGCGAAACACCAGCCTCCTCTTCGGCGCGGGCGCGCAAAGATGCGGCCATCTTCCAGACACTCTGCAGTCGGACATCCATCTTCCTCGCATTGACCAGAAGGACGGAAAATGTATTTGCAATGGGATAAACGAACAGAAGGGATTTTTCCAGCGCGGGGACATCTGTCACGGGACGCGTCCGCGGCCTGCCTGCGTTGACCGCACCGCACAGCCACGCGTCCACACCCGGACGGGAGAGATGCTCCAGCAACGAATCGCGTATCTGCCTGCTGACCTGGTGTGCGGCGCGCAACTGCCAGCGCCCGCTCTCGCGGTCGGCCAGAGCGGCCCAGTCCGCACCCGTGATCTGACAGGCATCCTTAAGGAAATCGAATTCGCCGGGCATGGGTCTATTATACAGTGGAACGGAAAACTGCAATTCTGCGTTCAAAAAGGGATAGAATCAACTTTGCATGAAAAAACGTCTCCTGCTCCTCTTCCTCCTTTTGGCGGCTAGCCTCGCGTCCTGGTATTACTTCTTCCACGATCTCCCCCGCGTGGACTCGCTCTCCGAGCATCTCATCCAGCCCAGCGTCCGAATTACAGATCGGAACGGACAACTGCTCTACGAGATCCTCCCCTCCGAAAGCGGACGCCACGCGACGCTCTCCTTCACATCCATCCCACAGTGCTTGAAGGATGCGACCATCGCGGTGGAAGACAGGAATTTCTACACCAACCCAGGCGTGGACATCGAGGGAATCATCCGCGCATTGTGGATCAATCTGCAGGGCGGCGAGACGCTGGCGGGCGGAAGCACTATCACGCAACAAGTCGCACGCAATTTGCTTTTAACCGACGAACTCGGCACGCGCTCGCCGCGACGAAAAGCGCGCGAGATCGTTTTAGCGTGGCAGATGACGCGTCAACTCTCCAAAGACGAAATCCTCGCACTTTATTTGAATCAAACCTACTACGGCGGACTCGCCTACGGAGTTGAAGCCGCGTCCCAAACATTTTTCGGCAAGTCCGCAACCGACTTGACTCTCCCTGAATGCACTCTGATCGCGGGATTACCGCAGTCGCCCGGAATATACAATCCATTCACGAATCCCGATCAAGCGCGCGAGCGTCAATTGGTTGTGCTCGGCTTGATGGAAAAAGATGGCTTCATCACCACTGATGAACGCGCCCTTGCCGAAGAGACGATTCTCCACTACACCGAAACGCCCTATCCAATCCGCGCGCCGCATTTCGTGTGGATGGTCAAAGCGCAACTCGACACACTCTTCACAGAAGGGAAACTTGATCCCGCGCAAAGTCTCGTTGTCCGCACCACGCTTGATGTAAATATCCAGCAGATCGCGGAAGAAGCCATCACGCGTCAATTAAAAGAATATCGCGAGCATGCACCCGAGCAAAACGTCAACAACGCCGCGTTGGTTGCGCTCGATCCGCAAACAGGCGAGATCCTTGCTCTCATGGGCAGTGCGGAATACTTCGACGCCTCCATTGACGGCGCAGTGGATATGGCGCTGGCGCGCCGTCAGCCCGGCTCGGCCTTCAAACCTTTCCTGTACGCGCAGGCTCTCGACCCGCAAGGCGCGCGCGGGTCGAGTACGGAGGAATCGAGACCCTGGACAGCCGCCACGCCCATGCTCGACGTGACGAACACCTTTCCAACTCACGAAGGCAAATCCTACACGCCTAAAAATTATGACGGCCTCGAGCACGGCCTCGTTCCCGTGCGCCAATCCCTCGCCTCCTCGCTCAACATCCCCGCGGTGCTCACCCTCCAGCAAGTCGGCATCGCGAACACCATCCACTTCGCCGAGCAACTCGGCATCACCTCCCTCGGCGATCCAAACGAATACGATCTCTCGCTTGCCCTCGGCGGCGGACAAATGTCCCTGCTCGAATTGACAGGCGCGTTCGCGGTTCTCGCCAACGAGGGAGTTAAGACGGATCATCCCACCATTTTGGATGTCCACAACGCAGACGGGACTCTCCTCTATCAGCCTGAGCCAACCCCCTCGCTTCAAATCCTGGACCCGCGCGTGGTCTGGCTCCTCAGCGACATCCTGTCTGACGATGATGCGCGTTCATTGGGCTTCGGACACAACTCCACCCTCAAGATTGACCGTCCCGCGGCGGTCAAGACGGGCACCACCACCAACTTCCACGACAACTGGACGATTGGCTACACTCCCGATATCGTCATCGGCGTATGGGTCGGTAACAGCGATTATCAGGCCATGAAAGATGTGACCGGGCTGACAGGCGCGGCCCCCATCTGGCACGAGACGATTCGCAAAGTACTGGAGGGCAGACCCAAAACTGAGTTCGCCCGCCCCGAGGGACTCATCCAAGTGGAGATCTGCGCTCTCTCTGGCCTGCTCCCCACCGAGTTCTGCAACCACACCCGCACAGAATGGTTCATCGCGGGAACTGAACCCACCCAGCCAGACAACATCTTCCAGCAAGTGACCATTGACGCGCTGACAGGCTCGCTCGCGGACGCGTCCACTCCCGCCGACCGCCGCCAAACCAAAATCGTGCTCGATTTGCCAATCACTGCGCAACCCTGGGCGCGCTCGCAAGGACTGCCCCTGCTCGCGGACATTCCCCACTCCACCGAGACAACCGCGCAACCACAGATCGCACTCATCTCCCCGCGACCAAATTCCACTTTTCGATTCGATCCGTCGTTTGACGCGTCCGCGCAGAAACTGCTCATCGAAGCCGTCATCGGCGCGGGAATAACCCAAGTCACTATTTGGGTGGATGGTGTTCCGCTTGCCACGTTCGACACGTCACCGTATCGGGTGTGGTGGCAACTATCTGCGGGCGAACACCGCTTTTGGGCAACGGGGGTGATGGTTAATGGGGAGGTTGTGACGAGTGAGATAATAGTTATTACAGTTCAATAAATCGGAAACGAACGCAATTAAACATAGAATCAGTCCCCTGTTTTTTCGAGAAAACGGGGGACTGTCTTGTTCCGTGTAATCCGTGAAATCTGTGGCTGGATCTTTTACGGCTTCACCACAAACCTCGTTCCCTCTCCCCTCCCATACACATCCGGGAAGTAGAACTCGTAGGCGGTGGTTGGGATGACATTGAACGTCCCCGCGGTGCCTGCGCGGGCGAGATAGGTGAAGACGTACGTCCCAGCGGGGAGATAATCAGCGGAGAGGACAACTTTTTCGTCACGCAGTTCGGTGTGGGTGAAGAACCACCAGCCCCAGCCACGGCGGGCAAAATCTCGCACACTGTATTTCGCGGGGACTTGCACATCGGTCAGCAGGGACGCGTCCACGGCCTCGAGGCCGGCAGGGAGCGGATCGTTGACGACAACGTAGTGCAACGCGGCGGGCGCGACGATGGTGACGCGCACGCGCACGAGTTCGCCGCGTTGGACTTCGGTGATGGGTTTCTTCGCATCGTCGAGCGTGAAGTATTGCCGCGAGACGATGATGCCGCGATCCAGTGACTTGATGGATTCAACGGGCAATTCGGCGTTGAGATAGGCGGTGTAGTACAGGTTACCCGTCCCTGCGCCGCGCGCGATGACGAGATAATTCACCTGCTCGGAAAGTTGCTCGTTCGTGATCTCCACGTTGACAGGTGTCGTCAGATTCTCAGCAGATACCAATCCCTGCGCGAGAGAGTCGCCGTTGAGGCCGACCGCGTAGGAGTAACTGGATTCAAATTCCTTCGAGTAGGTCAGCCAATCAGTGAGGGCAAGGAGAGTCCATGCGGTTTCCTGAGTCGAGCCCCAGCCATCCGTCCGACGGTGAGCCATCAGCCAGCGGACCGCGTCGGTGGTGTGAACAGCCTCGGGGTCGATTCGAACGAACGCGTCCAGCACGATGGCTGTCGTCCGCAGGTCAGTGTTCCAGTTCCAGTAGTCCGTCTCGCCCTCCTCCCAGTGCGCGCCCGAAGCAGAGAGAACGGCCGCGGAAGTCAGGTCAGACATCAGGGTTTTAACGCGTGTGCTTTCGGCATCATCCATGAAAAATGCCTGCGCGAGATAGGCCTTGCCAAAGTTGCCGAGATGAGCGCGGTTATCATACAGGAAGTTCGCGGGCGTGTAAGGCAGTTCACCCGCGCGCGTCAACACGTAGACGGCAAATGCCTGGCGATTGAATTGCCATTCCGCATCGTTGACGTTCAGTGGGGCGAGGTGTTCGAGCAGGTAACCAATGGCATTGCCATACACATCCTCATCAATCCCGTAGCCCGTTTGGCGCGCTTCGACCAGGCCAAGCAAAACATAGGCGGTCGTCTGCGGGTCACTTTCCTGTCCGTCCCACCAACTCCAGCCGCCATCGAAAAGTTGGCGCGCGTAAATTCGTTGCAACGCGGCGCTGACCTGTTTGTCCAATTTGGCGCGCAGTTCTTCAGAGGGCTGGCCCGCGAGTTCCAGCGCGCGCAACGCGGCCACGTTCGGCAGGAAGCGCGAGATGGTCTGCTCCATGCACAGGTATTCGAAGTCTTCGAGATAGTCCAGACCGCCGACCATCGAGGCCGCCAGCGAGGGCGATAACTCGACATTGACGGACGCGGACTTGTTTGAGAGAGACGATGGAAGTTGGATCGCCTCGGTGACGGAGTTCGCGTCTCGGATCACGCCCGACGTTCCAACTGTTTCCG
>JAYRVQ010000084.1:0-2368 GCA_041918465.1 Anaerolineales bacterium | reverse complement strand
GCGGCGGCGATGTAACCCGCTTCCACGTCCCAGAAGGGATCATCGTTGTGGATGGATTCTCCGCGCGAGCCGAATCTTTTTTGGATGGCGGGGCCGTTGGCGAGGCCCTCGAAACAGTCTCCGTGGAAGGGACAGTTGCCAGGAAACGGATCCAGCGCAAAGTCGTGTGGGATGCGGATATGTCCCATTTCGAGGGCGAGCAGTCCCGTGAGCGGTTTGCCGTCCACGAGGTAGCCGCCGCCGATGCCCGTCCCGATGGTGAGATACAGCGACGGGTCACATCCCTGCCTCGCACCCCATTTCCATTCGCCCAATGCCGCGCCGTTGACATCGGTCGTGATGGTTGCACGGACATTGAGCGCGCGTTGGATGGTTCCGCGCACATCCGTGTTGCTCCAATGGGGTTTGGGAGTCGCGGTGATGAAACCGTAAGTGGGGGAGTCGGGATCCAGGTCCACGGGACCGAAGCAGGCGATGCCAATTGAATCGACTTGTTGCGCGGCGACAAATGGCTGAAAAAACTCGATGGTTTTTCCGAGCGTTTCTTCTGGCGTGGTGGTGGGGATGCGCGCCTGCTCGAGGATGTGGTTGGGTCCGCTGGCAACGATGCAGTTGAATTTTGTCCCGCCCGCTTCAATTCCGCCGTAGAGCTGGGTCATTTTTTCTCTCCTGCCAGATTTTCCCTTACCCAAGTCAGCGCGTCGCCGGGAGTTCCGATTCGCAATCCAGAGAGTTCCGCCACTTTGGGATCGTCAAGGAAATGCTTGCGGTCGTGGGTGACGAGGAAATCCGCTTTGGACCTGATGGCGGAGAGGATGATGGGAATGTCATTTGGATCGCTGATGAGGTAGAGGTTCTCCCGAATTTCCTGGGGAGAGGGATCACGAATGATGTTCGCTATGGATTTGGCAATGATGCTCCTCAGATGGGGGATGCTGTGAGGAGATTTAACTGCTATGGAGCGTTCCGTTTCCAATACTACAAACTCGTTTATCGTAAGATCAATGTCTTCGTATTCTCCCAGTTCCAGCAAGGCGCGAGCCGCTCCTGATGTTGAAATAACGCCCGCAAATAAGGCGCTACTATCCAGAAAAATATGCGGCTTTTTCATGCCGAATTATTCCCGCCAATATCGCCGTATTTTTCCTTGAAAAGTTTGCGACGCTCCTCATCCAGCGTTTCAAGCAGGTCTTCCAGCGTGACGTTATCCTCTTTCAATTGACGGGCCATGCGGTTGGCGAGGATGTCCACCTGTGACACTCTTCGTTTAGCGAGGAATGAGCCGTCGCCGAGATCGATATAGGTGTAAATCTCTCCTTCCTCAATGCCATATTTTTGGCGGAAACTGGAAGGGAGGGTGAGTGTTCCTTTCTTGCGGACTTGGATAGTGTTCATAGTGTATTCTCCAGAAAATCGGAAATTCGGAATTTCCGCCATTTTACTACAAATTCATGAAAACAAAGAGACGCGGGGATGAGCCGCGTCTCTCCTTACTTTCCTCTTCTACTTTCGTTCATCCCACCGCAGGTAAGGCCAGGTATTGGAATAGTCCAATCACGAAGACAATGATCGAGGCCAGAGCGAACAGCGGGCGCAGATTGCTTTCCTCTTTGAGCAGGGAGGCCCACGCCGCGAAGGCCAACCCGAGGGCCATGAACAACATCACCAGTTGCAGGCCATCACCGCGGTTATCGTATTGACCAGCCAACTCGAAGTTGGCGTCGGATTCGTCCCAGAGATCGTAGGCAGGGGTATACATGGCATCGTAATACTCGTCAGTGAAGGGGTCATCAGGATTGGCCTCGATGGCGGCCCATAACTCATCCGAATAACTGGATTCATAATATGCGGCCTTATCCTCGTCGTCAGTGATATACCAGCCATCGTACATGCTGTAATCGTAGACGATGAACTGGTTGGCGCTGAGGTATTCGGCATTGCCATCATTCAGGTTTTGCATGCCAAGGATTTCGTTTGCGTTCTGTTGTGAGTCTGCGATGGAGCCCTGCCAACTGGCCAGGGCGGTGAACACGCTCAGGATGGCGATCAGCGAACCGAGAACAATCTCCTTGCCGAAAAAACGAAGGAATTTCATGGGGGATTCTCCTCTTGAAGAATGATGTTGATGCGAGATTTTAGTCGAGAGTTGAATTTGCTGGGTTTGCAGTTTCGCAACGAACGCGGCGCGAATTTTCATCCACGTCGCGTTCGTTACGCAATACGCTTTATGTATTATTCTTCCAACGTGCTGATGTCACCTTCTGGCAATCCCTGTGCGCGTGCCTTCAAGACGCGGCGCATGATCTTGCCAGAGCGCGTCTTCGGGAGTTTATCTACGAACTTGACATCCTCGGGGCGCGCGATCGGT
>JAYRVQ010000083.1:0-5893 GCA_041918465.1 Anaerolineales bacterium | reverse complement strand
GAAAATCGGACGTGTCGGCGAGCGGCGGGCAACTTCCTTGAAACCTGCTTTTTCGAACGCGGAGGATGTGCCCGTGTATGCGAACGCGTCGGGCATTTTCCCAAGCGTTTCAACAGGATACCCCTCAACGATCTTTCCGCCATTTGAGCGGACATATTCGACCGCGGCTTGCAACAAGCGGACAGTGAGTCCCTGCCCGCGAAATTTTTTGTCCACAAAAAAGCACGGGACAGACCAGACCTCTAACTTGTCCACGGGTTTCAGGACGCGCGAGTGTGCCAGACGCGGATACGCGCCGCGCGGCTCGACCGCGATCCACCCAACGGATTGACCGTCCGCATAGGCCAGCAGGCCAGGGACGGCTCCCGCGTCCACGACAGATTTTTGCATCTGATGAGCAACGTCTCCGGTTGCTTCCTCATAGGTTTTGCCGCGTAATTTCCAAAACATACACCAGCACCCACCGCAGGCGCCGCGCGGGCCAAAGAGACGCTCGAAATCGGCGAACCGCTCGCGGGTCAAGGGATGAAACGAGAGAGAGGCAGATTCCTGCATAAGTAAATGTCTCGATGGGGATGTCCAAATCCAACTATATCATCAGTTGAATTTACCCGCCAAATTACTTTTGACACTTGAATTCCCAATTGAAAGCGCGATAATGATTTTGGTTTGTTCACGGGAAGGCAGTTTTTGTGCGGAAGGATGCGCCATGATAAAGAGATACTCGCCGGGGATTGCAGTTTTGGCTGGATTAGGCGGAGTTCTCGTACTAATCTTGTCTGCTTTTAGAGGGGGTAACGAGGGCTTCGGTTCACAATTCCAAAACACTCATGTGCCATCAAAATCCAGCGCCACTGGCGGGGTGATTTCGGTGGCGGCCGCTTATGATGCAACGCTCGCGCTGACAACCAACGGCGACGTCTGGGTTTGGGGCGATACTCATCTAAGCGATATCGGGGCTTCGTTAACGCCCATACTTGTGGAGGAATTGTCAGGGATCCGCGCTGTTTCAGCATCCACGAGTGGCCAGCATCTCTGCGTGCTGACACAACCGGGTGGCGTGAAATGTTGGGGGTTGAACAGTGATGGTCAACTGGGGATTGGAAACACGGATTATCAGAGAAGTATCGTGGAAGTGCAGGGATTGCCCGGTAAAGCAATTGCCATCAGCGCGGGGTTCGAACATGTTTGCGCGGTGTTGGAAAATGGCTCTGTCTGGTGCTGGGGCAACAACGAGAACGGTCAATTGGGAGACGGAACGACAATCTCGCGAATGATGCCTGTCAAAGTCCAGTCTATAGAAAATGCAACCGAAGTGGCGGCCGGACACAATTTCACCTGCGCGCTTACACAAGGGGGCGCGGTCAAATGCTGGGGAAATGAAATCCATCTTGGCATCGAAACCAACGCCGATAGTACCATCCCTGTAAATGTGGAGGGATTTAGCTCAGGCGTTCGTTCCATCTCGGCTGGAAGCGGACACGCCTGTGCGATCACAGCCAATGGAGGATTGAAGTGCTGGGGCAACTGGTTCTCTGGAGCGCTGGGTGTGGGAGAAACCTACACAAGCGCTCGCACCCCCATGGACGTGGTCGGCCTGACGAGCGGCGTGGAATTTGTATCGGCGGGCGGCAGACACACCTGCGCAATCATTACAGGAGGGAATGTCAAATGCTGGGGAGACAACCAGTACGGGACTCTGGGAATCGGCACCGACGAAGCCAGTCTCCTGCCGGTGGATGTTCCTGGAATTGAAAGCGCATCTTTTCTGGCAACCGGTGAGGCACATACCTGTGCAATCGCGAACGGTGAGGTGCTGTGTTGGGGCGCCAATACCGCAGGTCAAATTGGCGATGGGACACAGGACAGCAGACCCGAACCGGTGGTGGTGATGGGCAGCGATTTTGGATTCCGTCCCGCCGGGCTGCTTGTTCCCGAATTGACCACCTACATCCCCACACCATTGGACATCTCACCTGCGCCGGGCGTCATCGGAACGAACCTCCTTTTGGCCGCTCTGTTGATGCTACCCTTCGCGATTGCGGCCGAACTTTTCACGCGCACACTGGGTGAGCATGAAGGTGCCCTGAGAAAATTCCGCGCGTTCGAATGGATCAGCAAACTGCAAAAAAAGTGGGAAGAGAAGGCGGAAACGAGAATTGCAAAACGACCCTTCGCGCGCGACACGGCGAAACTGGTCGGCATCATCCTGTTTTACGGATTGGTTTTTTCGCTTCTCGATCGGACCTGGAACCCGTTCAGTCTCGCGGGCTTGATCCTCTTTATTTCGATGACCATCGCCTATGGCATCGTCGGGATCGCGGACGACATCATCCAGTGGCGCGTCATCCGCAAGTGGGGACTCACCGCTGACCTGACTCTGCGACCCACCAACCTGCTCCTGGCAATGGGTTCCACCGCGACATCGCGCCTACTCACGCTCATCCCCGGCCTGATGTTCGGGACGCCCGAAGCCCTGCGGACCGATGAGAGTCAATTTGATGAACCGAAACAAAACAGGCTTCTCAAAATCAGCGCGCTGACCTTCGCGGTCATCGGATTGGGAGTATGGCTTCCCACCATCGCGACGGCCGCGCTCCAGAAAACATCCCTACCCGAAAGCGCGCGCAACCTGATCGGCGGCTTGGAGGGCTTCCTGCTTGTCATTTTCGCGGTCACGCTCGAAAACCTATTCGTGCAGATGCTGGGATTCCCCGGCGGATTCGGTCAGGCGCTTAAACGAAAAAATAAATGGTTGTGGCTGGCCGCGCTGACCGGCGTGACTTTCCTTTTCTACCATACACTCATCAATCCACGCGGCGAACTCGCTGAGGCATTGCAACAGGCAAACATCTGGCTCTTCTTCGGGATTGCCCTCGCCTTTGTAATCTTTGCCTTCGGACTGTACTATTCCCTGCACCGGAAGGAAAGAGGAATGCCGACTGAGGCCGCACCACCGGCTCGCATCGCGCGGACCGAACGGCCTGTCGCGGCAAAATCTGACGCGGTCGCGGCGCCCGCGTCTTCGTCCATCGAAATTGGCGCGAAACCCGTTGTTGTCCCGATCACTGAAACCAAGCAATGTCCCGTCTGTTGTAACCAGATCAAGGCCGAGGCAAAGTTATGTCGGTATTGCAAATCCACGTTCAGCATCACGAGACGAGGTTATTGTCCAACCGAGCACCAGCCTGTGGATGCCAATGAAGACGGAAAATGCATCTGCTGTGGAAATGATGTGGTTGATTTACACGTAGAAAGTCAACTGCTCAAGGCGGGAGTCGTGGAAGTGGCGCGCGTGGTTGAAGAAATCATCCCTGAAACGCCAAAGGAAGTGGAATCAAAACCCGCCGCGGACGAGAAGACCTGTCCCGCGTGCGGGAAGACGATCAAGGCCGAAGCGAGACTCTGCCGATTCTGCCGCGCCCGTTTCGAGGTCCGAATGCGAGGCTATTGTCTGACCGATCATGCTGTCGTGGACGTGGTAGACGGTAAATGCGTCCGCTGCGGAAACGAAGCGAAGGATGTCCACCTTGAAAGTAAATTGCTTGCGGGTGAGATAAATCCCTAATCCGCGAGTGTCTGGAGAAAGAAATGGAAACCAAAAAATGCCCGATGTGCGCCGAGCAGATTCCGCTCGATGCGGCGGTGTGCGAGTATTGCGGGACGGTTCTTGAAGAGGGAAAGGCAACCAAAGTCCAGGAGGAACCGATTGCGTCTTCAAAGCTTTCCGCGCAGGAAATTCCACCTTCCATACCCGCACAAAAGCAAAGCAATCCGTGGTTGGGAATTGCCATCGGGCTGGGAACGATTGCGATTCTCGCTGTAGTGGGCGGAGGGATTTTGATCGCGCAGAATGGCCTGCCATTCCTCGCGACGCCAACGAATACGCCGCGTCCTACAGCCATCCCGACGCGCACTCCGAATCTCGAAGCGACACGCCGGGCTCAAAATACGCAGGCCGCGGCCACTGCGCAATTTGCATGGGTTCAGTATTTCGCCCAGCCCATTCTGGACGATGTTCGCGACCGCAAACCGAATTTCGAAGATGATTTTTCAGATATGGGCGGTGGATTCGCCCGCTGGGGGAAAGAACAGGGCGTTGTGTTTACAGGGGATGTCATGCGCATTAATACGACCGGCAGAGATGATGTTGATGTAGGCGGTTCCATAAATGCCCATGATTTTGTTCTCGAATACGAATTCACACCCCGTATCCGCATTGATGGAAGTTGTGCATATGTCAATTTCCGATGGGACGACGCAGGAGGATATAGTTTCAATATCAATCTGAATGATAACTGGCGAGGAATGATAACGATACCAAATGGAAAGAGTGGAGACACCCTGATAGAGTCATGGTCAGAGGAAACCATGCCAACACAGAGAACTCTTGTCACAATCATTGCAAAGGGCAATCAATTCGCTCTTTTTATCAACGGCAAACCGCTTGCTTATGTGTCGGATAGCACATTTGATGGAACATGGAATGGTCTCGGTGTCTGGTCGCCCAACGGTCCTGCCGAAGTGGATTTTGACAATATCAAACTCTGGGATTTGAACAACTTGAATCCATAAAACAAAAACATAGGAGGAAGTAACATGGAAGCGACAACCAGGAAGTGTCCACTTTGCGCCGAGACCATCCAACTCGAAGCAAAGGTTTGTCGGCATTGCGGAGCGAGGTTCGAACTCAAAACAATGGGCTATTGCTCCAATTGCCATGAAATGCGAGAAGCAGACGGAGACAGCAAATGCGTTCAATGCGGTTCTGTGGTGATGGATCCGCATATCGAGAGCGCGTTGATTCCCCGTACCGCGACACCAACAACGGCGCCAGGTTCCCCTCCCCCTCTGCCACCGCGCAAGAAGAGCCGCGCATGGGCATGGATTCTTGGAATCCTCCTGATCCTCGCTGGGATTTGCATCATTGGGGGAATCGTCATGTCCACTAATCTGACCGCGGCCGCGCCAACTCCGCCGCGCCTGACACCGATCATCGCGGCCACGCGCCAACCGCCTACGTCCGTTCCGACACGCACGTCCACGCCCGCGCCGGTGACGGTCACGTTTGACACGATTGGCAATTCCCCAGTAGGAAGGCTGGTCATCCTTTCGGGCATATTGGAAATGTTCAAGAGTACCTATTGCGGTACAGAATGCGGACTGTTGCTTGCGGAAAATTCAGGTTCCGAGAATAAGATCACAATTTTTGTCAGGGTCGCGGCGAAAGACGTGGAGCCAGCCCCAAACCAGATGAAAGCCCTGCCCGATCCATTCAGCAAATGGGACGTGGTCGTCTGCCTCAACGATGGGACGCTGGCCTACATTGACAACCGCATCACGGTGACGGGACGCGTCTGCAAAACAACAGACGGCGATCCCTGCATCTCAGATATCATCAAAATCGAAAAGGAAAAATAAGATGAGCGCGACAAAAACATGCCCAATGTGCGCTGAGACCATCCAACTTGAGGCAAAACTCTGCCGATTCTGCGGGGCGAGATTCAAGATCGAGTTTCAGGGTTACTGCACTTCGTGTCATGTCAAACGCGAAACAGACGAGTCGGGTAATTGCCCGATTTGTGGAAAACCAATGATGGATATGCATGTGGCAAGCACATTGCTCGATTCTGCTTCAGTCCCGAAACAGCGTCCAGTGGAAGCCACTGAGAAGGTTCATCCCCCGAAAACAGACTTGAGGCGCGCTCTGTCAACGTGCCTCGTGGCCCTTTTAATCATTGTGGGGGGCCTGTTTGTGCTCTTTTATTTCACCGGGGGAGCACAATTGATGAAGCCCGTCGAAACAGTGACCTTTGATACCATCAGCCAATATGAAAAAGAAAGACACGTAACGATTGAAGGATTCCTAAATTTACCCTATCGCACGAATTGT
>JAYRVQ010000082.1:0-5335 GCA_041918465.1 Anaerolineales bacterium | reverse complement strand
GCTTTTCAAAAAGCAGATCGCGCGCGGTGGCCCCGTTACTGTGACGCATCCCGACATGCGTCGTTATTTCATGACCATCCCCGAGGCCGTGCATCTGGTGTTGCAGTCCGCGGCGATGGGCGCGGGAGGCGAGGTCTTTTTCCTGAACATGGGACAGCCTGTGCGGATAATGGATTTGGTCGAGGATCTGATCCGTTTGTCAGGACTCGAACCCGGCCGCGACATCGAGATCGCGTTCACGGGCATTCGCCCCGGCGAAAAACTAATCGAGGATCTTTCGGACGACACGATGAGTTTTTTGCCGACATCGCATCCCGAGATCGTACGCGTGGAATCGGACGAGGCCGTGGAAGGCGCACAGTTGAACGATACGATAGACGAGTTGGCGCGGCTGGCGCGTCAGGATGAAACCGAGACTCTCCTGCGCGCGTTGGATGATGTGGTGCCTGGCGCGGCAGTACGGTCTGCACCGCCGCCTGATATGACTTCTTTGGTTTAAGGTTAAAAGTTGAAAGTTGAATGTTCACTGGTTGAATGGAAGGAGTTTCTTCAGTCTCATCCCGATGCGCATGTTTTGCAGACAGGGGAATGGGGTGAGTTGAAAGCCGCGTTTGGATGGGACGCGGTTCGGATTCTTTCTGGCGGCATGGGAGTTCAAATTCTTTTTCGGAAGTTGCCGTTGGGATTGACAGTGGCATACGCGCCGAAGCCAGTTTTCAGTCATCAGTCATCAGTTGTTAGTCAACAGTTTTGGGCGGAAGTGGATGCGGTTTGCAGAAAACGCCGCGCTGTGTTTCTGAAAATTGAACCCGATTTATGGGATGATCAATCTGCAACGTTCGACCTTCAACATTCAACCTGTAGCCCCCACAATATCCAGCCTCCCCGCACCATCATCATTGGTATTCGGGGAACCGAAGACGAAATTCTGGCGCGCATGAAACAGAAAACGCGCTACAACATTCGCCTCGCTGAGAAAAAGGGTGTCACCGTCCGCGCCTGGGACAACATCCCCGCCTTTCACAAAATGATGCTCGCCACGGGCGGACGCGATAACTTTGGTGTCCATTCCCTCGAATATTATCGCCGCGCCTACGAATTGTTCCACCCGAAGGGCACGGGCATGGCCGAATTGCTGGTGGCGGAATTCGAGGGCAAGCCTCTCGCCGCGCTGATGGTCTTCGCGCGCGGACGGCGCGCGTATTACATGTACGGCGCCTCCACGGACGAGGAACGCAACCGCATGCCAACCTACCTCCTGCAATGGGAAGCAATGAAATGGGCGCGCTCCAAAGGCGCGGAAGAGTACGATCTGTGGGGTGTACCGGATGAAGACGAGGCGACACTCGAATCCAATTTTGAGACGCGTCATAATGGCCTGTGGGGAGTCTATCGTTTCAAGCGCGGATTTGGTGGCGAGTTGAAACGGTCACAGCAGGCGGTGGATAGAGTCTATAATTCGTTGCTGTATAAGCTGTACTTGTGGCAAATGCAACGGAGAGGGACACAAGAATAATTTCAAGAGGGAATGTTGTGAAGCAAAAGGATGATTCATTTCGGGAGTTTGGAAAAACAATCGCGCCATATTTCATTGCGATATGGGCTTTTTGCATGCTGATTTTTTGGATTCTAGACTCGATTCTACCTGCCGGTACGGTTCCAGAAATGCCCGAGATCAACCTTAGCAATGCGCGACCATGTTTGGGATTCGAACAGGATGCGGTAGAGAGATTTGAAGTTGGCGAGTCCCAATACGTCTGTGCGGAAATGGAAACAGAGGAGCCGCACGTTTTTCTGGAGTTGTATGTTTTTACCAGCGATAAAAAGCGGCAAGTAGACGTGTCCGGCGGAACTTTCTCTCCCGGTTCCATTTTGTTCTATATGGAGTCTCTTCCTCCGGGAAGGTACATCGCCTTCATCCGTTGGGCGAAAACCGATTTGGCGAATTTTGAATTTGAAGTTGTCGAGAAGGACAGTCAGTAAAAATCTTAACGCGTGTATACTCAACCTGTCATGTTGCTCATTTGGAATCAAAACATCTCCACCCTCCCCAACCCGCACTTCCTCCAAACCTTTGAATGGGGACAGGTGAAGGCGCGATATGGCTGGACGCCTTATTACGCGGTGTGGACGGAGAATCAGTTTTCAGTAATCAGTGATCCCCCTTCGGGGACTTCGCAGTCATCAGTTCCTGAGAATTGTATTGCCGCGAGTCTGATTCTCAAACGCACCATTCCGATCCGCGGTTTCGCGGCTCGGCTGAGTATTTTATATTGTCCCAAAGGTCCGTTGCTCGATTGGACAAATGAATCCCTCCGCAAACGCGTGCTGGATGATCTGCAGTCATTCGCGAAAAAACAGGGCGCAATCTTCTTGAAGGTTGACCCGGATATCGTACTTGGCACGGGCATCCCCGGTGCGGATGGTTCCACCGAAGAGCGCGGCGGAGCGGACGTGCAGTCTGAGTTGAGACGGCGAGGCTGGGTTTACTCGTCCGACCAGATCCAGTTCCGCAACTCGGTGCTGATCGACCTGACCGCCTCCGAAGAAGAGATGCTGGCGCGCATGAAACAGAAGACGCGCTATAACGTCCGCTTGGCGGAGAAGAAAGGCGTCACGGTGCGTGTAGGCGCAGCGGACGATCTGTCCATGCTTTACAAAATGTACGCGGAAACATCTGTGCGGGATGGGTTTGTTATCCGCGATCAAGATTATTATCTGGCGGTTTGGAAAACATTCATGCAGTTCAATGTTGGCAAGTTTGAAGGTTCGCAAGTTTCAACGTTTAAACCTGCCAACCTGCCAACCTGCCAACCTTTGATTGCTGAAGTCAATGGCGAACCAGTCGCGGGCCTGTTTCTTTTCATGTTCGCGGGCCGCGCCTATTACGTTTACGGGATGTCGCGCGAAGTCCATCGCGAGAAGATGCCGACGTATCTTTTGCAATGGGAAGCGATAAAGCGCGCCAAGTCCGCGGGATGTGCGGTCTACGATTTGTGGGGCGCGCCAGAGACATTCGACGAGTCCGATTCAATGTGGGGCGTCTATCGTTTCAAGGAAGGACTTGGCGGGTGCGTCGTCCGCACCCTCGGCGCGTGGGATTACGCTCCAAACAAGTTTTGGTATAAGATGTATTCGGAATTAATTCCACGCATAATAGATTTAATGAGAACGCGTGGTAAATCTCAGACACGCTTAAGCCTTGGCGGCTAAAATCGGACGCGGACGGGCGCGGAACACGCGGAAAATTCCGCGTTCTCCGCGTCCAAAAAGAAAATAGATGACCACGATCCCCCGCCTTCATTTTGCCCACCTTCCCACACCCATCGAGGAATTGCCGCGTCTTTCCGCGAGCCTCGGCGGGCCGCGCATCCTTGTCAAACGCGACGACCAGACCGGACTGGCCTTTGGCGGGAACAAGACGCGCAAATTGGAGTTCCTCGTTGCGGAGGCGCAGGAGCAGGGCGCGAAGATGATGATCTCTGCGGGCGCGATCCAGTCCAATCATTGCCGTCAGACAGCCGCGGCCGCGGCGCGTTTTGGATTCGAATGCACGCTGGTGTTAACGGGCGAAATGCCGAAGCAACCTTCTGCCAATATTTTGCTCGACCAACTTTTCGGCGCGCGCATCGTCAATGTGGCGGATCGAAAAGACCGCGACCGAATCTTGCAGGAGACTTTCGATAAAGCAACGGCAGAGGGGAAGAAGCCCTATCTCGTCCCGTATGGCGGGTCGAGTCCCACCGGCGCGTTGGGTTACGCGTTCGCGATGGAAGAGTTCATGCAACAGGACATCCACGCGGATTGGATCGTCTTCGGCACATCCTCGGGCGGCACGCATGCGGGACTGGTGTTGGGTCAACGCGTCTTTGGATTCAAAGGAAAAATTTTGGGCATCAGCATTGACGAACCCGTGGAGTGGTTGCAGAAAAATGTTTCAGCCTTGGCCTCGTCCGCCAGTGAAAAATTTGGGAAGCAGGTTGAGTTCGCGTTCGCCGATGTGGCCGCGAACGCCGATTATTGCCGCGCAGGTTACGGGGTCCTGACCGAGGCGGAGCGCGAAGCCGTCCACTTGTTCGCGCGTATCGAAGGTCTGCTCCTTGACCCTGTCTACACAGGACGCGCCGCGGCGGGGATGATCGCCCTCATCCGCAACGGATTTTTTAAGAAAGACGAGACAGTATTGTTCTGGCACACAGGCGGCCAGCCTGCGCTGTTCGCAGAGATGTACGCGGCAGGCATTGCATGATTTTCATCACTGCACTCTTTGCGGCCTTTCTCCTTGCCGTCATCATTTTGGCGGACATCGGCCAACTCGGTTTTTTGGGAATCATTTACTCGTTTCCGTTTGGCGACAAAGCGGGACATTTCATCCTGCTTGGAATCCTGGCTTTTCTGGTAGTGCTGACAACGCTCCGCTCGCGTCGATTCCTGGACCTGCGCCTGGTCACTGTTTCTGTGACCTTGTTCCTGGCCCTGCTGGCCGCGGCAGAGGAGTATTCCCAGAAATTTTTTGCCCTGCGCACATTCAGCCTGCTGGATTTGTTCTTCAGTTGGGCAGGCCTGGCTTTGGGGGCGTGGTTGGCGTGGAAATTGGCGCAAACAACGAAGTAAGTTTTTTGCATTTCGAGCATCTATATGGCTGGAGAAAACGCCGCGGAACGCGTTGCGCTGGAGGGCAGGCGACGCCTTCCGCGGCGGATGTTGAACGCTTTGGAGAAAATATGCCGATCTATGAGTTTGTTTGCAAGGAATGTTCGAAGAGTTTTGAAGACCTGGTTTTGAGCGCCAGCCGAATTGACGAGGTAGTCTGTCCCACCTGTGGGAGCGGACAGGTGAAGAAGAAAATGTCCACGTTCGCGTCGAAGCCCGCGGAGGGAAACGGTTCGTTCTCGTTCAATTCGAGCGCGGCTTCCTCTTGTACGACCAGCGTCTGAGGGACGTGAAATTTATTGGCCGTGCGCCAATTAAAAAAGAAACCAGGTTTCGCAGAAACCTGGTTTCTTTCATTTACGGCACGAGCCTCAAGTGACCTTCCGCGTCACCGATAACCGATTGCTGATCCCACCACATCGGGTAATACTGGACAGTTGCCCACAGCGGAGCCATGTCAATGTAATGCGGATGATAGGCATGGCCTGACTGGCCTGTGGTGTGGACGGTGAGCGAGTTGTTGAGATTGCCCAGATCCACGATCATGCGCATCGAGGGGACGTTGGTCACTTCGTAGCCTTGTAAGGCGCGCCAAGCTGTTGCATTGACAATGTCCGAGCCGCCGCTGGTGGGGAAGGGGCCGCGGTTGAAGAGGTCTTCGATCAGGAAGATGCCCGATTGT
>JAYRVQ010000081.1:0-1894 GCA_041918465.1 Anaerolineales bacterium | reverse complement strand
GCCGTACGCATTCATTGACAAGAACACGCTACAATATTTGCAGGAGCCGCAGGCATACAACCGCGTCTATGCCACTGTCTCTGAAAACGGCGAAGATATCGAAACCATCCGCGCCTTCGGAGCAGAGTTGAAGACCGATCTCGAAAAAGGCGGCGCGTACGTAATCCGCTCGCGCTTTTCGGAGACGCATTTGCACCCGCTGGCGAACACCGTCAATGCCATCCTCGGCATTTTGATGGCGCTTGGCATCCTGATCGTTTTCCTATCCAGTTCGCTGATCGCCAACACACTGGCCGCGCTTTTGCAACAGCACATGCGTCACATCGGCGTGATCAAAATGGTCGGTGGGCGGAGTCGTCAGGTGCTGGCGATGTACCTTGCGCTGATCATGTCGTTCGGCGCGATGGCGCTTGCGATCTCGATTCCGCTCGGCGGACAGGGCGCGTACGGACTGGCCGCTTTCATCGCGGACGAATTGAACTTTACCCTGCTGGGATATCGCATCGTCCCCTCGGCGCTTCTCATCCAGACTTTGGTCGGATTGCTCGTTCCCCTGATCGCTGGACTCGCCCCAGTCGTTGGCGGATCGCGCGTCACGGTGCTGTCTGCCATCAGCGGCGAGGCGGCTAGAGACGAAGTGAGCCACCACAAAGGGAGTCCGCACCGAGGCGTATCCCGCTGGGAGTGGTTGCAGACGCAGTTCACGATCCTGCTGGCGAAGCGCGGCATCCACATCCCGCGCCCGTTCGTCATCTCGCTTCGTAACACATTCCGCCGCCGCGGACGTTTGATCCTGACCCTGTTCACGTTGACAATGGGCGGTGCGATCTTCATCTCGGTCTTTAACGTGCGCGTGACCCTGCACGATTACATTGGCGCGATCAGCCGCTATTTTGTGGCGGATGTGTCGGTGGACTTCGAGGCGCCGTATCGCCTGAACGAGATGGAGCAGGTGCTGACGCAGGTGTCGGGCGTGGTGCGCGTGGAGGGCTGGCAGTTCGTGAGCGGGGAGTTGCTCGGCCCCGAAGGCAACGCGCTCGAAAATCTTAACATTTTTGCGCCGCCCGCGGAGAGCGAATTGATCGTGCCGATCCTGGTGAAGGGACGCTGGATTCAGTCAGGCGATGTGCGCAAGTTCGCGATCAGCGAGGCCGCTTACAAATATTATCCCGATCTGGAACCTGGCGACTTTGTGAAAGTGAACGTGTTAGGTAAGGAAGAGACCTGGGAAGTCGTCGGCATATTCAAGTTCGTGGATCGCGAAGGGATGCTGGCCTACGCGCCGTATGAATACATTTCGCAGACCACGAATCTTGCCAACCGCTCTTACATGTTCCGCGCTGTGACCGAACGCCACTCGCGTTCGTATCAGGATGCCAAAGCCGAGGAGGTGGACGCCTTCCTGCGCGAGCGGGGCTACAAGGTCCATTCGGCGGAGGCGGGGAGCGCTTCACTTGACATCGCGGTGGAGAGCCTCGATACGCTGGTGGTTTTCCTGCTTATCATGGCGGTGTTGACGGCCATCGTCGGCTCGATGGGGTTGACTGGCACAATGGGCATGAACGTGCTCGAGCGCACGCGCGAGATTGGAATCACACGCGCCATCGGCGCGGATGACCGCGCCGTGATGCGGACGGTCATCGCCGAGGGCGTGGTGATCGGGATGATCTCGTTCGGGCTGGCGATCATCCTGTCCGTCCCGTTCACGTACCTGCTTTCGACGATTGTCAGTATGGCGGTCTTCGAGACGCCAATCGAAGTCCATTTCACCTGGATGGGTTATGCCATCTGGCTGGGGCTTGTGCTCATTCTTTCGGCAGTGGCTTCGATTGTCCCTGCGCGCAACGCGGCGACGATGACGATCCGGGAAGTGTTGGCGTATGAGTAGCGATCG
>JAYRVQ010000080.1:0-2001 GCA_041918465.1 Anaerolineales bacterium | reverse complement strand
GACTGGCGGTCCAGCAATTTGGCCAGATTGGCTTCGGCGGCATCGTCCAGTGAAATCTCCAACTCGGTGCAGACCTGTGCGATATACCACAACACATCGCCGAGTTCGGCTTTGAGCGCATCGCGCGTCTCCGCGCTGATTTCTCCGCCCTTGTCACGGAAGACCTTCTTGATCTTGCCCGCCACCTCGCCCGCCTCGTTGACAAGCCCAAGAACGGGATAGATCACAGGATGCCCGATGGACGGATATTGCGCGGTGGCGCGGGATTTGGTTTGATAGTCGGAAAAGTCCATGTTAATTTATTCCTTTCGCTCCATTATAAACACCGCGCCGCGTCTCGTCGTTAGTGACGAGACGCGGCGTTTGCGTGAACGGAGAATTGCCGTGTTATTTCAACAGGTCTGCCAGCGTATCAAAGATGTAAGCCAGCCATTTCTGCATGTCGGCCGGGTTTCCACTGGTAGCATAGGTCGTAAACAGTTTTTGAAGTTCGGCATCCTTGGTCTCGGTCATTTTTGCCAACGCGGCCAGGGCATCATTGTCGGAAAACATGGATGTCATAATCCCGACATATTTGGCGGCTTTATCCATCTTTTCGCGCAAGGCGGAGGCATTGCTCTTGGATTTAGACAAATCTGTTTGGGCGGCGCCCAGGTCGGACTTGGCCTTTTCGAGATCGGCCTTCGCGGCTTCCAGTTCCGCCTTAACCGATTCCAATTCGGACGTCACGGATTTCTTCTCAGTTGTGAGGCTCTCATAATTCCCCTGCAGGGTTGATAGTTCTGCTTTGGTCGCCTTCAATTGAGCGCTTTGGGAATAGCCCCAATATCCCACGCCAATCAGGGCGAGCAAAACGATCACAAACAAAATTGCCAGCAAAGGGGATTTCTTCTTTTCCTTTTTAACCGGCGATTGGGTTTGCGGTTCTTGCGAGAGAGACGGTTCGGGTTGCATATTTTCCTCCAATGGCGAATAGGGTGAATGACGACCTTTCTCTCATAACGTCTAAAACCCTGCGATCAATTGGGCGGATTATACATCCAAAACAGGTAAACGATGTAAACGAATTTATTTCTCCAGCCGCGCCGCGCCGCCGATCTGCGCCAGCAGGATATCCTGCACCCCGGGGATTTCTCGCAGGCGACGTTCCGCGTCTTTCTGGACCTCGCGCGGGCATATCACGTGGACGTTTGGTCCCGCGTCGACGGTGTACGCGACTGCCAGCCCCGAGGCGCGCCACTCGCGCACCGCGTGGAAAATTTCCACTGTGGCGGCCTGCCAGTAAAGCAACGGCGGGTTGGAGGTTTGCATCACCGCGTGCATCATGTCCGAATCCAACTCGATGATGTGCGCCAGTGACTCAAAGTCTCGTTTCAGGGTCGCGTTGCGACAAATTTCGAGGCGACGCGGAGCATCGTCCACGCGCGCGGACTGGAGGGGACTCGTCCCTGCCAGCGCGTGTCCCTCGGTGGAACCTGTCTTCTTGTGCCCCGCGTGGACGATGGCGATGCAATCCGCCAAATCCCAGTGTTCGGGTGGGGCAATCGAGACCGCGAAGGAATCCTCGTCAGTTGTCCCTGCGCGCCATTCCACGAATCCGCTGGGAATCGAGCGGCAGGCGGAACCAGACCCTCGTCGCGCGAGCCGCGATAACTGTTCTTCGGACAGAGTCAACCCCGCGGCGTGGGAGGAAGCGAAGGCGAGGGCCGCGAAGGCCGCGGCAGAGGAGGCGATCCCCGCGCCCGCGGGAAAGTCATTCTCGCTGATGATTTCCGCACGGTCCCGAATCCCCACCTGTGCGCGGACGAGGTCGAGAATCGAGGAGACGCGCTCCAGTCCCTTGCCCGTCACTTCGCGGCCGTTGATGATGAGTTCATCGAAGGGAAGCGAGGGCTGAAAACTGACTGTGGTGCGCGTGGACAATCCCTCGAGGTTCATTGAGATCGAACCGTTGGATGGTATTCGCAACTCATTATCGCGATTGCCCCAATATTTGATGAG
>JAYRVQ010000079.1:0-1793 GCA_041918465.1 Anaerolineales bacterium | reverse complement strand
CTTGCCGAGTTGGACGTTGCCCACGATGTGGTCCACCGCCGCCAGCCCCGCCGAATCGGCTTCCTTGTTTTTGATGGGGCGGTACGTCGGCGCGAAGACGCCCTTGTAATCGCTTCGATCCACAAAGACGTGCAACGTCTCGCCGTAGGTGTGGATGGCGGACGTGCGATAAATGCCGTTGTCATCTTTCTCCTCCCGCGGCGTCCACGCGGACTTTCCGCCGCGTTTGGTGGTTTCCCTCCAGGCTTTCTCCACGTCATCCACTTCCAGCGCGATGACTTTCACCCCGTCCCCGTGAACCATGTGGTGCGCGGCGATCTCGGACGAAGGCGCGTAAGCCGCGGAAACGATGAAGCGCGCGTTCCCCGCTTGAAGGACGTACGAAGCGGATTGGCGGTTGCCCGTCTCCAATCCCGAATACGCGACAGGCGTGAAGCCGAATCCCTTCCACCAGTAATACATCGCATGTTTGGCGTTGCCCACGTAAAAGTGGACATGATCCACGGACTTTATTTGCAGGAAGTCACCTTCCTCGGTGATTGGACGCTCGTTTGTTTTTGCTGGCGCTGTCATTTTCTAAAACTCCTTTGGCTGGTCTGGACAGATTTTACGATAAAGAATGTCCGATTGCAAACAAAAACCAGGCTTCAATGAAACCTGGTTTTATGATCCGCTACTTCACTCTCGCTACTTTCCCACCCGTCATTTTCTGCAAATCATCGGTCTTTAACTCAAAGATGGCATTCGGAGTCCCTGCCGCGGCCCAGATGGTTTGATACTGCAAAAAGTCCTCGTCGAGATACGTCTCCATCTTTTGCGCGTGGCCGATGGGCGGGACGCCGCCGATGGCGAAGCCCGTCGCGGCGCGCACAAAATCCGCGTCAGCGCGGCCGATGTGTTCGCCCGCGTATTCGGTGATGCGCTTCTCGTCCACGCGGTTCGCGCCGCTCGTCAAAACCAGAATCGGCTTGTGCGAATCTTTGCCCTTGAAGATCAGCGACTTCACGATCTGACCGAGTTCGCATCCCGCGCGGTCGGCCGCCTCCTGCGCGGTGCGCGTCGACTCGGCGTGTTCGATCACCGTGTAATCGTAGCCGAGTTCCATCAATAGGTTTTGAATTTTCTGTGCAGAGGGGGAGAGTGGATTCATGCGCCTAAGTTTAGCACAGTTGCATGTGACAGTCGCTTCGCAAGTGACTGTCACATGCTATACTCCACCGCATGACGGATCCCCAACGCCTAATCTATCAAACCGACGCCGACCGCTACGAAGCCCTCATCGCCCGCGAAGACTATCAGGGCAACATCCTGCGGACTCTCGAACGGATTGTCCCCGACCTCAACCAACGCGTCGTCCTGGACCTCGGGGCTGGCACGGGACGTCTGGCGCGTCTCCTCGCCCCGCGCGTCAAATTCGTGCGCGCCTTTGACGAATCTGACGAGATGCTGCGCGTCTGCCGCGATAAACTGTCCACAACGGGACTCGCCAACTGGTCTGTGGACGTGGCGGACCACCGTCATCTGCCCGTGGACGAAGCTTCTGCCGATCTCGTTGTCTCTGGCTGGAGCGTCAGTTACCTCGCGGTGTGGGGGGACGAAAAGTGGCGCGATAACCTGGAAGAATGGACGGGGGAGATGAAACGCGTCCTGCGCCGCGGCCAGCCCATCGTCCTGTTTGAATCGCTCGGCACAGGACACGAGTCGCCATTTCGGCTTCCGCATCTCGCCAATTTTTATCCCTGGCTCGATGAAGTCGGATTCCAAAATACTTGGATCCGCACCGATTACAAATT
>JAYRVQ010000078.1:0-5933 GCA_041918465.1 Anaerolineales bacterium | reverse complement strand
CGCGCACCCGCATTGGCAAGTTCGCGCGCTCCAAACAGGCCAGCGGGGCCTGCGCCGACGACAGCAACGAAGTATTGATTCTGTGTTGACACGGGTTCCTCCAACGATGCAATTCAGACAAAAACAGGTTGATTATATGGGCAAACTATCCGCCAGACAAGTCGTTTTGGCCGCGCCGACTTGTCTAAATCATTCTACTGATTGAACCAGAAAATACAAGTGCGAAAAATCACAAATTGGCGGCTTCAAAATGGGGCAAATACCCCCTTCTTGTGCTAAGATTAACCAGACTTCTGGAGGCCACATGAACGAATCCAATTCTTCCGAACCTTTGAAGGATGAAACAACAGCACGCTTCCGTGCTATTTTGGATGGGGACAAGGAAAACGAACCGGTACTCGCGCCTGAATCGTCTCGCTCCTTGCTGGACCGTTTGCCGCGTGCCGTTAAACCCGCGTCCCCTCCCGCTGAGGAGATGCCGCGCAAGCCGTCCGCTGTGCGGGCCTCAGTCCAGAATCCGCGCGTTGAAACGGAAACAAGCCAAAAGTCCAGAAATGAGCGATATAGGCATGCGTTCTGGGATGTGACCAGTTGGGTCGGCTTGCTTATCGATGCCGTAACGATTGCTGTCATCATCAGCCTGTTATTTTATGTCAGGCGATTGAACGTCAAAGTAAATGAGTTGATGAGTTTGACCTCCATGCCTGTGGAAACCGTGAGCGGGTTGTATGAAAATTTCGAGAAGATGAACAGCGCGCATATCGTTACGAACATCCCGTATAATACTGAAATCCCTGTGCAGTTTGATTTGCAGATCAATACACAAACCGAGGTGGTGTTGAGCCAGGATGTACGGATCAATGATGCGATCGTCACCCTTGTGGCAGGTGGTTCTCTTCTATCCAACACACCGGCCAACATTGTCCTGCCCGCGGGGACGCGCCTGCCCATCACACTCTCGTTGATGGTGCCGGTGAGCAAGATGGTACCGGTGCGTCTGAATGTGCCTGTGGATATTGATCTTGCCAAAAGCGATCTCGGCGTTCCGTTCACGGGCTTGATGGATGTGCTTGAGCCGTTATATTGCCTGCTTGATCCTGAGGCGCTTGATTCGAATGATATTCTGATCTGCGAGAAGGCCAAAACCCCTTAACCCTGGAGCCGAATGAGAAAAGATTTTAAGAAGACTACGCTTTCAAATGGCTTGACTGTTTATCTTAAAGAAATTCATACTGCGCCACTGGTATCCTCGTGGATGTGGTACCGCGTTGGCTCGAAGGATGAGACAACGGGCAAGACGGGCATCTCCCATTGGACGGAGCACATGCAATTCAAGGGCACGCCCCGATTTCCTGCCAAAGTTTTGGATAAGGCGGTTTCGCGTGATGGCGGTTTTTGGAATGCCTTTACCTTTATGGATTGGACAACTTATTTCGAGACCATGCCTGCCGATAAGATCGATCTCGCCCTGCGTCTCGAAGCGGACCGCATGGTGAATAGCATTTTCGATGCAAAGGAAGTTGCATCCGAGCGGACGGTCATCATCTCTGAACGGGAGGGAAGCGAGAATGAGCCGCTCTTCCGTCTTGGCGAAGCGCTCCAGCACGCGGCATTTCGTGTCCATCCATATCATCACGAGATCATCGGCGATAAGGCCGACCTGCGGACGATCACCCGCGACGATCTCTTTCAGCATTACAAAACCTACTATATTCCGAACAACGCAGTCATGGCTGTGGCGGGAGACTTCGACTCGAAGTCCATGCTGGCGCGTATCCGTGATTTATTCGAACCGATTCCCGCGGAGGAGACTCCGCCGCGGCTGGCGCGTCACGAACCGCAACAGGAGGGCGAACTGACGCTGAATGTGGAGGGACCGGGCGAAACAACCTACCTTCAAGTTGCCTACCGTTTCCCATCCGCCTCTCACCCGGATTTTTTTCCGTTAAGCGTATTGGACAGCCTGCTGGCTGGTCCGAGTAATCTCAACATGTTTGGCGGCGGAATCTCCAACCGCACTTCGCGTCTCTACCGCGCTCTCGTGGAAAAGGAATTTGCTGTTGGCGTCTCTGGCGGCGCGAGCGCTACCATTGACCCCTACCTTTATACGTTTACGATCACTGTCCATCCCAGCCGCAAGCCGCAGGAGGCACTTGCCGCGCTGGACGCGGAGATTGCACGCACACAATCTGAACGCGTTACTGAAGCGGAAATCGAACGCGCCATTAAACAGGCGCGCGCCATCTTTGCTTATGGAAGCGAAAGTATCACCAATCAGGCCTTTTGGATGGGCTACTCGGAAATGTTTGCAAATTACAACTGGTTCCTGACATATCTTGATAGATTATCGGCGGTCACGCCCGCGGATGTGGAACGCGTAGCGCGCGAGTATTTCCGTCCGCAAAGCCGTATTGTCGGGATGTATCTTCCGACTGGAAACGAGGAGGGGACAAATGGCTAATCGAAAACTGCCGCAGGTCAGCCTGCCCGGTTCGGATGATATCCATCGCGAAATCCTGCCAAATGGAATTGTTGTCCTCAGTCGTCCCAATTTCAACAGTCCCTCAGTCGTGGTGAGCGGTAGCTTTGCATCGGGAAGCATCTTTGAATCGGATGACAAGTTGGGGCTGGCGGACTTTGCCTGTTCGGCGCTGATGCGTGGAACCGCCCGGCGCGATATGCAAAAGATTTACGACGCACTTGAATCTGTGGGCGCGGGATTTGGATATGATTCGGGCACGTATACATCTGGTTTCAGCGGCCGCTCATTGGCGGAGGATTTGCCCCTTTTATTGGATACCCTCTCGGAAACGATTCAGTTCCCGTTCTTCCCTGAAGATCAAATCGAACGCTTGCGCGCTCAAATGTTGACCGGGCTTGCCATCCGCGCGCAGGATACGTCCGACATGGCGGACTTGATCTTTAATGAAATTCTTTTTGAAGGCCATCCGTATAGCCGGCCGGACGATGGCTGGCCAGAGACGATCCAATCCATCACACGCAAGGATTTGCAGGATTTCCATCGTCGCACGTTTGGTCCGCGCGGGATGATGATCGCCGTTGTTGGCGCGGTGGAGCCGAAACGGGCAGTTGAAATTGTCCAGCGCGCATTGGGAGATTGGAGCAATCCTGCCCAGGAGGAGCGTCCCGGGATTCCCGACCAGAAGCCGCTGAAGAAGACGAAGCGTCGCATCCATAAAATCGCGGGGAAGAGCCAAAGTGACTTGCTCATTGGGACGATTGGACCGCATCGAAAGGATTCCGATTTTGTGGCGGCCTCGCTGGGCAATTCCATTCTTGGGCAGTTTGGCATGATGGGGCGCATAGGTGACATCGTCCGCGAGAAATCGGGATTGGCGTATTACGCGTCGAGTAGTTTGAGCGCGGGATTCGGTCCGGGCGTATGGGATGTTTCGGCGGGTGTGAACCCGGCCAACGTCCAGAAGGCGGCGGATTTGATCGTGTCCGAGTTGACGCGTTTCGTTAAGGATGGTGTCACGAAACAGGAATTGTCTGATAGCCAGGATAATTTCGTTGGGCGCTTGCCGCTCTCGCTGGAGTCCAATGGCGGTGTAACAGGCGCTTTGTTGAATATCGAGCGTTATGATCTGGGGCTGGATTATTACCGCGAATATGCGGGCAGGATACGCGCGGTGACGCGGCAGGCCGTCCACGCCGCGGCCGCGAAGTTTATTGCCCCCGAACGCCTGGCAATTGCCATTGCCGGGCCGTGACAGGTGTGCTGTGAAGATTGCAACAGGAATTGACCTGCTTGAAATTGAACGCCTGCGCGATGCAATTACGACGCACGGTGAACGCTTTCTACAGCGCGTCTTCACACAGCGCGAACTGGATGCCAATGTGAGGAGAGTGGAATCGCTGGCCGGGCGGTTCGCCGCGAAGGAAGCGGTGGCGAAGGCGTTGGGTTGTGGGATTGGCGATGTGGCGTGGAAGGAGATCGAAATACTGCGCGCCGAGTCGGGTGCGCCGCAACTCGTCCTGCATGGCGCGGCAGAACAAATGGCGCAGGATCAGGGTCTCGCGAACTGGTCGTTGAGTTTGAGTCATAGCCAGAGCCATGCTGTGGCTGTAGCGGTTGCCATCGGAAATTAAACAGACACCCCGCAGTTTTCTGCGGGGTGTCTGTTGCAAAAGGGGGAGAAGCGGAACTGCGATCAGTTCTTTTCAGCAAGGCCAATCCATAAATAGCCAGGCAAAACAGGGCGATAGGTGCGGATGGTGATCCTGCCTTCCTCGGCCGTTTTGTCAGCCAGCATGGACGGATGCACCAGACAAAGATTTGGCGCGGCGCCATATTTCTGACGGTAATACTCCGCGGCCTGTTTGATCTTGGCCGTCAGGCCGGTCTTGGGATTGTTGTCGAACCACAACATGCCGCGATTCATTTTGACTCTCCATCGTCCACGCGCGGGATCCAGAACCGAAGCCAGTGCGATCCTTCCAACATCGCGAACTGGGAACCTGCAACAAGGGACTCCAACTCGCCTCCCGCGGACCTCGTAACGGTTTCCGCTAAACGAGGGTTTCTAATTGCTCCGAAAATGCGCGTGCGGAAGAACTCCAACCACGGCAGAACTTCTTCGCTTCGAGTCGGATTCACCGATACGATTGGCCACACACGACGCGCTGGTCCGCGTAACAGCAACCAGCGCAGGGTATCTTTTACTTCCGTGTCGGAGTCGTCAATCCGTGTTAGATCGTCGAGCAATAAAACAACAGATTGTCGCGACTTGTTTGCATGTGCCCATTCGCCAACAGACATGATAAAGTCCGCCGCGTTTTTATCGTTGCCTGGGAAGATTCCCGCGCAATGCGCCGACGGTTCGAATCCCTGCCATTCTTTTGGATACGCCGTTATCACGCCCCATTGAACTTCACCGGGATCATGCAATTCACTTATGGCTTTGGCGACCAAACGAAGAAAGGCTGTCTTTCCTGCGCCAGCATCCGCAGATACCAGTAATGGTCCGGGAACGGGATCGTGCAGGTTTAATAGCACAGGAAGAGCGTCATCTGCGATGCCAAGGAATAAGGCTTCGCGGGGCAGGGGCGAAAAATCAGCCAGCACTTCTGTCAAGGATGGAAGTACAGACGTAACGTCCGCGCGTGCCGCGTTGATTTCCGGGGCGAGTTCCGCTAAAGCTTCCAGAGTCAGTGAGTAGAGATTTGATCTGTCCATAAATAGAACATCTGTTCGATATTATACAGAGGATCGCTTTTTTGTCAAGAGCCATTGAGAATTTTCCCTGATTTACCTTTCGGGCTTGACGCCTACCTTTAATGCTGATAAACTTCCGCTCTGTCTGCTCCGGGCGAATCTCTGGAGCAGTTTTAATGCCGAAGTCTTGCGACCCTCAATAGGTTTTGGTATAATCTTCCTGCTTAAAAACCGGCAGGCCGACGTAGCTCAATCGGTAGAGCACCCGCCTTGTAAGCGGGCGGTTACGAGTTCGATTCTCGTCGTCGGCTCCACAATTTATTGTTGGTCTCTTAGTCAGTTCGTCTTTTCTAAAAAAGGCCAAGTGACTAGTAGATCAGCAGACTACTAGAAAAAATCCCGGGCGGTTACCCAAGTGGCCAAAGGGGACTGACTGTAAATCAGTTGGCAGAAGCCTTCGGAGGTTCGAATCCTTCACCGCCCACTTCCCGGCACGTGCCGGGCAGCACGTCAAGCCCACGTAGCTCAGTCGGCAGAGCACGTTCTTGGTAAGAACGGGGTCATGGGTTCAAATCCCATCGTGGGCTCAGTTGCTGTAACCAGTTATCTTCGATAAGGAGACGAAAAGATGGCGAAGCAGAAATTTGAGCGGACGAAACCGCACCTGAACGTGGGGACGATGGGACACATCGACCACGGGAAGACGACGTTGACGGCGGCGATCACGAAAGTGTCGGGCTTTCTGGGCAAGGCG
>JAYRVQ010000077.1:0-1834 GCA_041918465.1 Anaerolineales bacterium | reverse complement strand
GATCCAGCCACGGGAGTCCGCGCTGACCGAAAAAGATACCCACCGAAGCCGCGGCCGCCGAGAAGATGTCATTACGATGGTCGTAGGCCAACGCGTCCACCACGGGGTTGTGAGTCTCGTGTCCCAATTTGCGGACGTAAAAGAACAGGTAGATTTTGATGGCAACGGTGGCAAGCGCGACCCACAGCGCGAAGGGATGTGAACCAAGAGATGTGACTTTGCCATCCACCAGATCCCAGATTTTGTCCACCGCGTCCCAAAAGACGGCAACTGCCGTCGCTACCACGAACGCGCCGACAGTGAGCGAGGCGATGCTCTCCAGTTGACGATGTCCGTAGGGATGCTCGGTGTCGGCAGGCTTGTTCGCCATGCGGACGAAGATGCTGGCTACGATATAGTAGGCCACGTCCGAAGTAGAGTTGATGCCCTCGGCCAACAGCGCGGGGCTATGGCCCAGCACGCCGAAAGTGGTCTTTACGGCGGAGAGGATGATGTTGATTCCAAGGCCGAGGTTCACGGCCCACAGGCTTTTCGCATCGCGAGAGTGGGTCATGGGCTGATTGTATTATCCGCGACGCGAAGGGGAAAGGGACGAATATCCTGATTTGGAGATGAACGTTCAACGTTTTCCCGAGAAAATCTCGGTTATACTTTGCCCCGCATACAAGGTGCTGCGCTACACTTTCATACCCAAATTCCGTACCATGTTTGCAATCTGTTTGATGCCTGAAAGAGAATTTCCCTGAAAGCAGTATGACCTCCCACATCCGCAATTTCTGCATCATCGCGCACGTGGACCACGGCAAGTCCACGCTCGCTGACCGTCTCCTGCAACTCACGGGTACCATCTCGGACCGTGATATGACCGCGCAGGTTCTCGACACGATGGATCTCGAGCGCGAAAAGGGCGTCACCATCAAGGCCTCCGCTGTCCGCATGAACTACAAGGCGGGCGACGGTCGCGACTATGAGATGAACCTGATCGATACGCCCGGTCACGTGGACTTTGGCTACGAAGTCTCGCGCGCGCTGAACGCCTGCGAGGGCGCGGTGCTGGTGGTGGACGCCACGCAGGGGATCGAAGCCCAGACGCTCGCGAATCTCTATCAGGCGCTCAATGCGGACCTGGTGGTGGTTCCCGTTATCAATAAAATTGACCTACCCTCCGCGCGTCCCGACGAAGTGGCCGAAGATGTGGGAAGCCTGCTCGGGGTCGCGCCCGAATCGGTGTTGCAGATTTCCGCGAAAGAGGGGAAGAATGTCGAAGCGGTGCTGGAAGCCATCGTGGAAAAAGTCCCGCCGCCGAGCGACGAGCCACAGAAACCCCTGCGTGCCTTGATCTTCGATTCGCATTACGACCCGTATAAGGGCGTTATTGCTTACGTGCGCGTCGTTGAGGGGATGGTGCGACCGACCGAAACGTTGCGGATGATGGCGACGCGAACCGACGTGAAACCGATTGAAATTGGCATTTTCGCGCCTTCGATGAAACCTGTCAAAGAGTTGACGGCGGGCGAGGTCGGCTACATCGCCACGGGACTCAAAACTGTCCACGAGTGCCGCGTCGGCGATACGCTGACGCAGACCGGAACTCCCGCGAGCGAAGCGTTGCCCGGCTACCTGCACCCCAAACCGATGGTCTTCGCGGGCATCTATCCCGTGGACGCGGACCAGTATCCCGACCTGCGCGAATCGCTCGACAAACTACAACTCAACGACGCGTCGCTGACCTTCGAGCCAGAGACCTCGCAGGCGCTGGGATTCGGATTCCGTGCCGGCTTCCTCGGCCTGTTCCACATGGAGATCATCCAGGAACGCATCGAGCGCGAGTTCG
>JAYRVQ010000076.1:0-8641 GCA_041918465.1 Anaerolineales bacterium | reverse complement strand
GCAAAAATTTTCGGAAGGTTGCCAATCGGCACATTTTCGCGCCACAGCACGCCGTCCATGTCTATGATGAGGGATTGGATGTTCTTGAGCATGGCGGCGATTATACCTGTTGAAGATTCCCTACCCCAAATCCGTTCTTCGATTTGAGGTAGGCCGGGGGGGCAAAAAAGCCCGCCGATTTCTCAACGGGCTGACCATTAAGACTACATAACTGTCCGACCAAAAGGCTAACTGCCGACTTTCTCGGGCACTTCCAGCACCTGATCCACCAAGCCATATTCCACGGCTTGTTTCGCGTCCATGTAGAAGTCGCGGTCGGTGTCGCGCTCGATCACTTCCAGAGGCTGGCCGGTGTGCCCGGCGAGGATACCGTTTAGGATTTCCTTCTGGCGCATGATCTGCTTGGCCGCGATGGCGATGTCTGATGCCTGTCCCTGCGCGCCGCCCAAAGGCTGGTGCATGTGGATGGTGGTATGCGGCAAGGCGTAGCGACGGCCCTTCGTCCCGGCAGCCAGCAACACGGTCCCGAACGAGGCGGTCACGCCAACGGCGGTCGTGCTGATCGGGTTGGTGACAATCCGCATCGTGTCGTAGATCGCCATGCCCGCGTAGATCACGCCGCCGGGCGAGTTGATGTACATGCGGATTTCCCGCTCCGGGTCTTCGTGGTTGAGGAAGAGCAGTTGCGCCACGATGACGTTGGCGACCTGGTCGTCGATCGGCGTGCCGAGGAAAATGATGCGCTCCTTCAGCAAAAGCGAGTAGATGTCGTAGGCGCGTTCACCGCGGCCGGACGATTCGATCACCATCGGTATCACATTTTTAAATTCAGGAATCATTGTGCCTCCAATTTCGTCCATCATAAACGCGCTATGTTGGATTTTTGTTAATCTCGCGTAACGGATTGGTTGACATTTTCCGCGCAGCACGTTACTCCGCGCTCGCCTCTTCCTTGACCTCGGGGCTGGCCACTGTTTCCTCGGGCGTGGACTCCGCTTCGACGGCTTTCGGCGCGTCATCCTCGGCCTTCCACTCGCCAAGGGCGATGGACTTCATCTTCTCCAGCGTGCGGCGCGTTAACAGGCGATTGGCCGATTCGGACGCGACGGCATTCGAGAAACGCTCCTGCGCCGACTTACTGCTCTTGTTCAGTTTGTCAAAGTCCACTGCACCCTGATAGGCAAGTTCGTTGACGGTTTGGTTGAACTCGTAGGTCAGCGCTTCTTCATCAATGTGGATGTTGTGCTTGCGGGCGATCTCATCGAGGATAAGTCCGCGCTCAAGCCGTTTGGCCGCCACAGGACGCACTTCCTCTTCAACGAATTTTTCCTGGGTGGTATTGCGGACTTTGAAGTAGGTCTCCAAATCCATATTTTGGGAGGCCAGTCGCTGGCGCAGGTCATCGAGGACGTGCTCGCCCTCATGTTCCACCACCTGCGGCGGATATTTGATGGTCGCACCCTCTTTAATTTTATCGATCAACTTGGCAAAGAACTCATCATCGTAACTGGAACGCAGACGGGCTTCGAGGTCTTTTTGCAGTACTTCCTTCAACTGGTCAAGGTTCTCATATTGTCCGCCAACTGTTTTGGCGAACTCATCGTTGAGTTCGGGCAGGGTGACAGAGCGGACGGTCTTGACCGTGGCCTCGAATGTGACAGTCGCTCCCTGCAGTTTTTCGTCTTCGAAATCCTTTGGGTATTTATGCTTGACCGTCTTGCTCTCGCCGGGCTTCAGGCCAATTAATTCGCGAGCGAATCCTTTGAACGGCCATTCACTGTCCTGCTGTTTATCCTCGGCACGGACAACGGTAGCCGTACTCTCGCGGGAAAGTTCGGAAAGATCCTCGCCTTCTTTGGCATCTTTTTTCTCGCCCTTGACCGAGATCAAAACGTAATCGCCTTCCTGAACCTCGCGCTCGACGGTTTCGGTCGTGCCGTACATTTGACGGAGTTCCTCGAGAGCCTCGTCTAACTTCTCTTTGCCGGGAGCAGTCCATTCGTACGGGACGCGAACCGAGAGATAGTCTCCCAAATCCACGGTGGGGGCAAGCGGGACGCGGAAGATGAACTTCGGAGGGTCCATGCTTTCGATTTTTTCCAACGCGCCGGGCGCGGCAGGCTCGACTTCGGCCTGTTTCAAAACTTCGGGGTAGATTTCGTCCACCAACAGGTCAATGGCCTGCTCGACGATGGTCTCTTCGCCGAAGTGGCGCTTAATCATCTCATAGGGCGCCTTGCCAGGACGGAACCCGGGGATTTTGCCGCGCTCCGCCAATTTGCGGGCGGCGCGGCGTTTGACGGCTTCCATGCGCTCGGTTTCAACTTCAACCGTCAGTTCAACCTGATGGTCATCACGGATGTTTTTTTCGATGTTCAAATTTGCGTTCCTGCCTTCTTTATATGCTTTATTTTTTCTTCGCGACCTTAGGTTTTTCGCGGTGAGAATATGGGGACGGAGGGACTTGAACCCTCACGCCTTGCGGCACATGATCCTAAGTCATGCCTGTCTGCCAGTTCCAGCACGTCCCCGGGGACTCGGTGATCAGTTTTCAGTGATCAGTGTTCAGGGCGGGCGAAATTATAAGCGAGAGGGGGAGGGGCGTCAACAAATTTATTGGCAGTTCGTATTTCTTGACACATTCCTTTGCCACTTGTACAATCTGCGTGTCAACAACGGGCGGCAACGCCTGAATTTTTGTTTCCGGGAGGAATATCCTAACATGTACTATATGCAAGGACTTCAACCTTACGAAGCAGCGGCGATCTGGGCTGTGTTTGGCGTTGCCATTATTGGCTTGCTCTATGCGGTCCTATTGCGCTCGCAGATCCTGCGGGAGGATAAAGGCACAGCCAAGATGCAGGAAGTCTGGGGTGCGATCAAGGATGGTGCCAATGCATATCTGGGCAGTCAGTTGAAATCCATCCTACCGATGATTGGCATTTTAACCGTTGCGTTGTTCCTGTCTGTGTACGTGGTCCCGCCCTCTCCCGAGGCGCAGGAGCGTTTCCATGGCATGGATGATAATCAGATCAAGCTGATCATAGGCATTGCGCGCGCGGTGGCCTTCATCATGGGCGCCTCGTTCTCGCTGGCGGTTGGACAGATCGGTATGCGTATGGCCGTGGAAGGCAACGTTCGCGTCGCCTCGGCTTCGCGTCGTTCGTTTGGTGATGCTCTCCGCATTGCCTATCGCGCTGGGACAATCACCGGTATGTTGACCGACGGCCTTGGCCTGCTCGGTGGTACCGTCATCTTCATTATTCTCGGCATTGCCGCGCCGGATGCCCTGCTGGGCTTCGGCTTCGGTGGCACGCTCCTGGCCCTGTTTATGCGCGTCGGTGGCGGCATCTTCACCAAGGCCGCGGATGTCGGCGCAGACCTGGTCGGGAAGGTGGAGGCAGGCATCCCGGAGGATGATCCGAGGAATCCTGCTGTGGTCGCGGACCTCGTCGGCGATAATGTCGGCGATTGCGCGGGTATGGCGGCAGACATCTTCGAATCCTATGAAGTTACCATTGTCTCCGGTTTGATCCTCGGTCTGGCTTTGTATCATTTCACCGGCCGCCTTGAGTGGATCATTTTCCCGCTCATCGTGCGCGGGGTGGGTGTGCTGGCATCCATTATCGGTACGTATTTGGTGAAGAGCGGTCCCGGCAAGGGCGGGGATGCCATGGCGGCTATCTTCCGCGGTTTCCTTTCTTCTGCCGCGATCTCGACTGTGATGTTCTTCGCCGCGGGTTTCTTTTATCTTAATACTCCCGAAATGGCCGCGTTCGGCGGCTGGTGGCGCATCCCGACCGCGGTGGCGGTGGGTGTTTTGCTTGCCATCCTGATTGACCGCCTGACCGAATATTTTACCGGTACGCATGCCTCGCCTGTGAGAGACATCAAGAAGGCCGCTGACACGGGGCCTGCCACCCTCATTTTGCAGGGCATTGCCTCTGGATTTGAGTCGTCGGTGTGGTCAGTGTTGGTGATTGCCATCACGATTGTCGCTTCGATCTTCATTATGGGAACCATTCCCGGCGTGGAAGGGGTCGAGCGCGTCAACTTCATTCTTTACGGCGTTGCAATGACCGGCATCGGTATGTTGACGCTGACCGGCAACAACGTGGCGATGGACTCTTTTGGCCCGATTGCAGACAACGCAAATGGTATTGGTGAAATGTCCTGGCATGGGATGGAAGATAAAGAGACCAAGGATGCCCAGCAGATCATGGCTGACCTGGACGCGGTGGGCAACACCACCAAGGCCATCACCAAGGGTGTAGCGATTGGCTCGGCGGTCATCGCGGCTGTTTCCTTGTTCGGCTCATTCCTGGTAGATGTGAGCCGCGCGCAGGAGGGGCTTGGTATCCCACTGGCAGAACAAATTAAATCCCTCGGTATTCGCGTGGACAATCCGCAGGTTTTTGTCGGTATGTTGATCGGTGGCGCGCTCCCATGGTTGTTCTCTTCGTTTGCGATCCAGGCTGTTTCCCGTGCCGCGTCGTTGATCGTGCTGGAAGTCCGCCGCCAGTTCAAGTTGGGCGTGCTCGAAGGAAAAATCCCGCCGGATTACAAGCAGGCGGTTGCCATTTCCACCACTGCCGCGCAGAAGGAACTCGTCTCACTGGCTCTGCTTGGCATCGTGACACCCATTGTGGTTGGTTTGACGTTGCAGGTGGAAGCGCTGGGTGGTTTCCTTGCGGGCATCATCGTCTCTGGTCAGTTGCTGGCAGTCTTCCTCAATAACTCCGGTGGCGCCTGGGACAATGCCAAGAAACTCATCGAAGATGAGCCGAAGAATCCTGCCGCAAATACGGGTAAAGGCTCCGAGCGTCACAAGGCTGGTGTCGTGGGCGACACGGTTGGCGATCCCTTCAAGGATACGGCCGGCCCGGCGCTGAATCCGATGATCAAGGTGGTCAACCTGGTCTCGGTCATCATCGCCCCGATCGTGGTCCAGTACGCCAACTCAACCGGCACAGCCCAGTATGTTATCTGGGGTCTGTCGCTGGTTCTGGTGGGACTGCTTGCCTGGGCGGTCATGCGTTCGAAGGCCCCCGCACCGGAAATGATGAAGTAAGGTTCTTTTTGCCATCAAACTGCTCCCGGTGGACAAATAGCCGGGAGCAGTTTATATGCAGGTTATCCGTTTTAAGATCGAAGAGGTATTGAATGGGATTTACTGGCTTGAAGAGTTGGCTTGCAAAACGTATGCCGACTTCCCAGCAACTTGCGGCTGTGTATGGCATTACTGTATTTGTGATATATGGCTGGACAATTTACTGGTATCTTTGGAACCTGCCTAGCTGGCTTTATTTCATGACTTTGGGGGAAATGCTGGTCACTTTTGCCTATGGCATGGCGGTTAACTTTCTCGAGAGCATTCTTGTGATGCTCGTGCCTGTTTTTTTAAGCCTGATACTGCCCTCGCGCTGGTTTCGGGACAATTTTGTTGCGCATGGAGCATCGCTCGTACTTTTTTCTCTCATTGCTCTTATGCAGTATCTTGGAATTATCATTACAGGACAAGAAATTCCATCTGGGTTTGTGAAGGTGGTCTTGCTTGTAATCGCAGGGATTTTCCTCCTCACATTTGTTGTTGGCAGGGTTCGTTTTCTTCGCAGAGTATTTGAGGAAGTTGCCAGCCGGGCAACTATTTTCGTTTACATTTTTTTGCCGGTCAGCGCGATATCGATTCTTACGGTTCTTATTCGTAATCTTATTGAGGCACTAAATGGCTAAATTCAATCGACGTGATTTTCTAAAACTGGCGGGTTTGTCGCTACCAGCGGTCGCACTTTCAAAACCATTACTGCACCTGGGCGTTCCGGGCGCGGGAGATTCTTCCAAGCCGAACATCATTCTGTTGATTTTCGATGCGATGACAGCCAGGAACCTTTCGCTCTATGGCTATCCGAGATTGACCAGTCCAAATTTTGCGCGTTTTGCAGAGCGTTGTACGATCTTTCATGGTTACAACTCCGCCGGGAGTTATACCATCACGGGTACTTCCTCGCTCTTGACAGGTATGTATCCCTGGACGCACCGGGCGATCAATCATTCCGGCCTTGTGCGTCGTGATATGCTGGATCGAAATGTCTTTGCCCTGTTAGGTAATGAATATTCGCGCACTGGATTTTCGCAAAACAGTTGGGCGGCGTTCATCCTTTCTCAATTCAAAAAAAATATTGATACCTACCTTTCCCAGGCCGAATTCAGCCTTATTTCTCAAATTTTTGGGGATGGTTTTCCGGATACAAACCTGGCCTATCGCGCCCTGGATGATTTCATGTTCAAATCAAAAATTTCACCATCTTCGTTGGTCTTTGGATCCATCGCGAGCGCCATTCTCGAAAGCCAGACGAAAAATCTTCCCATCCGGGATTACCCGCGCGGCATCCCTCAGACGGGTTCCTATCCGGTTTACTTTATTATCGAGCAAGTTTTAGCCGGGTTGGTCAAGATGTTTAGCGACCAGCCATCTCCCAGTTTTTCATACGTGCATTTGTTCCCGCCGCACGCGCCCTATTCTCCGCTTCGCCAGCATTATGGAATGTTTTGGAACGATAACTACTTTCCTCCATCCAAGCCGAAGCACAAACTGTCCGACGGACAGGATGAGCGGAAAGTCTACATTGGCAGGCTGTCCTATGATGAATATCTCGCCACCGTGGACTTTGAGTTTGGTCGCTTCATCGACGCGATGGACGCTGCCGGGATACTCGACAATTCCTACCTGATCGTCACCTCGGATCATGGCGAACTGTTGGAGCGCGGCGATAAGGGACACGACACGCCTCTTCTCTATGACCCTGTGATTCACAGTCCTCTTCTAATTTCTGCGCCGGGACAGCGTACCCGCAAGGATGTCTACGCCCCGGTCAACAGCGTGGATATTCTGCCGACCATCCTCCACCTTGCTGGGAGGCAAATTCCCGATTGGGTGGAAGGGGAGATCCTACCCGGTTTTGGCGGCGAGGAGGATTACGAGCGCGCCACCTTCTCTGTGGATGCCAAGTTAAATACTGCATATACGCCGCTTAAAATCGCCACCATCTCCATGCGGAAGGGGCCATATAAACTGGTCTATTTCAAGGGCTATGGCGAGGACTGGTTTGAGTTATACAACCATGAGGATGACCTGGAAGAGTTGAACGATCTTTACGCTTCCGAAAAGACAGTTGTTTTGCGGATGAAGGATGAGATGCTCGAACGGCTGAATGCCGCTGACAAGGAATTTGTGAAGCGTTAGATTTCTTCAATTTGGTTGGCGGTCATTTATTTCGGAACAACTTTGAAGATGGCCGCCTCTTCCGTAAAGAAGACTCTCACGTATGCTGAGGAGTTTTGCTCCGCAATGGATAGGATCAAGTCGCCTCCCCGTGCGGTTTTCCCTCTGGGTACACAGACTAGTTTGTTCTGATTTTTTCGTTGAATGTACAGATAGTCGAAATTTAGTTGCATTTCTGTAGCAATATCTTCGACGCATCCAATATTTTCCTTTGAGCACCTTTGCAGTTTGGTCATATTTTCCTTGTATTCGGAAAAACTGATACCAGTCTGCCATTCCCGTCCCTGTATTGTTGTCAAACTGACCCGTTCTGAAAAAACCGGGAACCATTCCTGGACAGGGTCACAAAATCCCTCGGCTTCACCTGTAATGACCAGGAATCTTGCGTTGTTGGGGGTGTTCTTCTGAATCCAATTGAACACATTCAGCGTATCCTGGGAAAGATAATTTTTTCCAACCTGATAAGCGACAAAAGATGAATTTACAAGGCTTGTAATTCCAAAAAGGATCAACATGGCGCGGGCCGCGCGCTTTGAGAGCAACAAATGCTCCCCGACAACTTGATCCGAAAAAGCCAACTCTGTCAATCGAGCCAGGGACAGGGACGCCAGCATGGCCATGGGAATGATGGCAATATTGGCGGCATTGCGCGGCTCAACAATGAAGGGAAAAACGATCAGAGCCGCGAGCAGTGCCTGTTTGTTTGAAAGTGCGATAAAGATCCCAATGGCCGCCAGTACAGCGATGATCGTGATAAACGGCTCTTCCGAGACCGCAAATAGGAACGGCGATAAAAATGCGTAAGCGCTATGATTGCCACTTTGTGATGCAGAAAGAATAGGGGAGAGACCATGTCTGGCTAATGCAGGAATCCACCAAAAACTGGTAATGGCAATGACCCCGACCGCGATGATGACGGATTGTTTTACACCTTGAATATTTCGGGCAGATAACAACCAGAGCAAAAGGGCAATTCCGATGGTGTGGACCATCGCCTCAGGATGGCTCAGCACTACCAGCGAACTAAAGCAGACGGCAAGGAAGATATGTTTTTTCTTGCCAGTGGTAAAAGTTGAATAGATTTGCCGGATCGCAAGAAGTAAAAACAGTTCGCCAAAACCGCGTGTCAGGCCTCCGCCCATCAATAGCCAGGTCAACGCCCGGGGGATGAGCGCAAAGACAGCCACTGCCAATCCTGCTTCATACTCTGATTTCAACAGGGTGCGGGCAAGATCGTAGAATGCAAAAACAGTGAGCGCGCTTGCAATTGCGGGCATCCAAATGAGAAGATCGAGAAAGGAAATGCTGAAGAGACGATGTAAAACATTTGCCAGATAAAAAGTCAGCGGCGGATACATG
>JAYRVQ010000075.1:0-4890 GCA_041918465.1 Anaerolineales bacterium | reverse complement strand
GTCTTCCCGTTCTTTGCCGCGCTCTATTACTGGTTCCCAAAAGCCACAGGCCGCCGCCTGGACGAGAAACTGGGACGCTGGCACTTCTGGCTGATGACGCCTGCCTTCTTTACTCTGTCGCTTGGCATGATGCGCATCGGACTGTTGGGAATGCGCCGCCGCATCGCGGACTATGATCCCCTGCAGGGATTTGACGCCACGCACCTTGTCCTGACGATTGCGGCCTTTGCCATTGCGCTCTCTGTGCTGATTTTCATCATCAACCTCGTCACCAGCCTTAAGCGTGGCGAGCCTGCAACGGGCAATCTGTGGAATTCCCGTTCGCCTGAATGGCAGGTTCCCTCGCCCATCCCTGCTCATAACTACGATACTCCATTTGAAGTAGTTGGTGAACCGTACGATTACGGTCTGCCCGGTTCCAAGTATGTGGAATTTGCAAAGAAATAGGGAATATTCATGACACACACACAAGACAAATCCTCCGCGCTCACACAGGGCGTCACGATCTTCTTTTTCCTCGCAGTATTGACTGTATTGGAGTTTGGCATTGCCATTCTACTCAACTCGGTTGTGCTGTTGATACTGGTCGCGCTTGTCAAGGCGGGACTGGTTGTGTATTACTACATGCACATCTACAAACTGAATCAGGAAGACCATGGCGAAGGCCATAATAGTTACGCTTACAAGACTGGGACGAATCGTCTTGGCCTGTGGCTGTTTCTGTTATCCGACTCATTTGTCTTTGGCGGACTGCTTGTCAGCCGCTTCAACCTGCTTGGTATGGAACGTCCCCATCTGAATCAAATGCTTGGTCTGGTTGTGACCTCGGTCTTGCTTATCTCATCCTTCTTCATGAATCGCGCCGAGACTTCCATCGCGCATGGTGACAAGAAAGGCTTCCTGACCGGGACGATGATCACCATGGTGCTCGGCCTGCTCTTTGTTGTAGGCGTGGTTGGTTTGGAATGGCAGTTGGCTAAAATCGAGGAAGTGATCGCCAGCAAAGATGTGATTGGCGGCATCTTCTACATGATGACCGGTATGCACGCCTTCCATGTGCTGACGGGTGTCATCCTGCTCTTCACCGTCTGGAACAAAGGCCGCAAAGGCCTTTACACTGCCGAAAAGCACTGGGGCGTGGAAGCCGCTGCGGTCTATTGGCACTTTGTGGACGTAGTCTGGATATTCTTCTACCCCGCGCTCTACTTGATTGGTACAGCCATCGTGGCGTAAGAATCTGGCGTTACGCCACACAATTTGGTATAGTGGGTTGAATGTCGGGGCGGCCAGTTGGTCGCCCCGATTTTGACGGGAGAACTGAAAATAATGGATAAGCGAACTCTGTGGGTGGGATTTGGCTCTCTCCTGCTCGTCATTCTGGCCGTGGCGGCAACCGTCTGGTTTGCAAAACCGGAAAGTTTTCGCGGCACTTCATATGGTGAGCCTTTTCCTGTTGCCCAATCCTTTGAATTAACCCAGTCGAGCGGGGAAACCTTTCGTCTGAGTGATCAGCGCGGAAAAATTATCCTGTTGTTCTTTGGTTACACTTCCTGCCCGGATGTCTGCCCCACCACCATGGCGGAAATGAAATTGGTGATGGATGAACTCGGCGATGCATCCGATTCTGTGCAGGTTGTCTTCATCTCGGTGGATCCCGATCGCGATACGCCTGAAAAAATTCAGAAATACGTGGAGCATTTCAATCCGACCTTCATCGGATTGAGTGGATCGATGGATGAACTGCAAAAAATTTGGGATGCTTACGGCGTCTACCGCGCGGTCAACGAGACGACTTCAGCGCTGGGCTACATTGTAGATCATACCGCCCGCGTCACGCTCGTGGATGCAGATGGAAACCTGCGTCTCTCCTATGGATTCCAGACCCCCGTCGAAGATATTGTTCATGATATAAAATTGCTGTTGAAATAAAACATGTCCAAACTCATCTTCAAACGCATTCTGATTTCCCTGCTCATTGGCATCGCTGTTGGCGCGGCGCTCAGCGAGATCACTTTTTTCTTTTTGCGCGAAACTGCCCGCGCGCCAAAGGCAATCGTTCTCACCATCCCCGCCGGGACGGCAGAACAGGTGGCGCGCGGCGAACAACCGCCGACGCTTCCGGAAAATATGATTTTCGTTGTCGGCGATCTTCTCATTGTGAAAAATGAAGATACGGTGGATCACCAGATGGGACCGCTGTGGATTCCCGCGGGCGCGTCTGCTCATCTCGCCCTCAGTACCGAAGAAAACCTGGCCTACGAGTGTAGTTTTCAAACCAGCAAATACATCGGCCTGGATGTGCGCGAACCTGTCACATTTGGCACGCGCCTTTACGGCATCCTGTTTGCCGGTCTTCCGCTCGGCGTGTTGATTGCCATCTACAGTTTCATCATGCCGTCGCAGAAAAAGGAATCATGATTCTGAAAAGGATGTTTAGCCGTCAATGGATTTTCACCACTCTGCTAGTTCTGTTAGGTGCGGTGTTGTGTATCCGTCTTGGCATCTGGCAACTGGACCGTCTTGACCAGCGGCGGGTGTTCAACGCGCATTATCTGTCCATGCTCGAACTGCCTCCGTTGGACTTGAACGCAGACGCAACTTCCGATCTCGCCGCGTTGGAATATCGCGCCGTCACCGTCCGCGGGATGTATGATTTTGCCAACCAGGTCGCGTTGCTGAATTACTACAACGAAGGCGTGTATGGCTATCATTTACTCACTCCGCTTCTTCTCGCGGACGGGAGAGCTGTCCTCGTGGACCGCGGCTGGATTCCCGCGGACGGCAACGGGTCGCCCGAGGGTTGGATTCGCTATGAGGAGGCCGCGCAGGCCGAAGTCCAGGGAATGATGCGCCTCGGCGTCATGCATGCTCCATTTGGCGGTCGCGCCGATCCCACCCTCGCGCCCGGTCAGACGCGTCTCGATTTCTGGAACTTCATCATCTTTGAGCGGATCGGCCAGCAGATGCCGTATGCCATTTTGCCGGTTTATATCCAACCGAATCCCGACCCTGCTGACACCGAGCTGCCCGTCCCGTCTCAACCCGAAATTGAGATCACTGAAGGCCCGCACATGGGCTATGCCATCCAGTGGTTTTTCTTCGCCAGCCTTTTGCTGATCGGTTATCCGTTTTACCTTCGTAAACAGGAAACGGTGCGCTCATGAAATTCTCGCTTCCTTTGGCTTTCCCCCGTTTAACTTTTGCAACCATCTTCGCCGCACTCCTGGCGACCATCCTTGGACGGTATGTCAAACTCTACGCCGCCCTGGATGTCTGCGCGGGCTGGCCGCTTTGTGTTCCGGTTGGCCCCACAGGCTGGCTCGCGCTTGCGCATCGCTTTGCGGTGGCGTTCGCAAGTGTCATGATGCTTTGGTTGTTACTCGCCGCCTGGAAAAGTCATCGTGAACAACGCGTCCTGTTGCCGCTTGTCACAGTGACGGCCACCCTGTTTTTTGGCGAGGCGCTCATTGGTGCCGCGCAGGCCTCCGGTGGCTATCCCGTTCACCTGATGATCCTGCACGGTTTCACCGCTGTCTCCCTCTGGTTTGGGCTGGGTGCGCTGGCATTGGTTTCCGCCCTCCGCCCTCCAGTTCCCGTGGATTATCCGCGCTTGGGGTTTCGCCAGCGCTTCAAGGATTTTCTGACTCTGACGAAACCCATCGTCGTTCTGTTGCTCCTGGCGACAACCCTCACAGCGCTTCTCGCGGGATGGGGAGGCTGGCCGCCGCTAACTCTGGTTTTGTGGACGCTGTTGGGCGGCGCGCTGGCCGCGGGCGGATCGAGCGCGCTAAACCAGTTCATTGACCGCGACCTCGACAAGAACATGCAACGGACAGAGAACCGCCCCATCCCCGCGGGACGGATGTACCCTGCCGAGGGATTGGCTTTCGCGTTGGCATTGTGTCTTTTAAGTTACTATGTCCTTGCCAGTTTTGTTAATCTGGTCGCGGCGGTGCTCTCATTGGCGGGAATAGTCTACTACGTTTTGATTTACAGCATCTGGCTGAAAAAGGCCACTGTTCAGAATATCGTTATAGGCGGAGGAGCCGGGGCAATTCCTCCCATGGTGGGTTGGGCCGCCGCGACGGGACGCGTTGACCTGTCCTCCATTCTCCTCTTCGCTCTGGTCTTTTTCTGGACGCCGCCGCATTTCTGGGCGCTGGCCATCGTCCGCCGGCAGGATTACGCCCGGGCTGGAGTCCCCATGCTTCCCGTCGTACGAGGCGAAACCGAAACGCGCCGTCAGATTTGGGTTTACACCCTCGAACTGGTTGCCGTCTCGCTCCTGCTTCCCGTCTTCAAATTATCCGGAACAATCTATCTGGTTTCCGCAATCCTGCTCGGTTTGTGGATGATCTGGGGCGCGTGGCGTGTCTGGAAAAGAGAGGGCAACAAGGTCGCCCATCAGATGTATCGCTGGACGAGCATGTATCTGCTTTTCATTTTCATCGCCTTCATGGTGGATGCGATGGTGTGAACTATTTTCTTGCCAGCACGCTTGCAACGTCATCCTGATACAAAACTTCCCACCCCGACTGTTCGAGCGCGCCCGCCAGTGGTGAAGACACTGGCAGGATTGCCCAATCCACCTCATATTTGGCAAGAGTCTTTTCCCAGCCATCCTCCGCCAGGATGGCTTGTTCATATTCCCGCACAAGCGCCTCGCCGTAAAAATCCGTCTGGCTATCCAGGAACACTTTCTTTTCCGGCCACAGGCGAACCAGCAAATACCCTCCCCAATTAAATTCATTGAACATATTTCCCAGTTGCGGATGCTTCACCAACCAATCCGTTGCCGCAACGGGGAAGACGCGCGCGTCGAATCGACTCAACGCCTCTTTCTGAACCTGATACCTGCCGCCGATTAAGAGGGCGAGTCCCAGCCCGAAT
>JAYRVQ010000074.1:0-2975 GCA_041918465.1 Anaerolineales bacterium | reverse complement strand
TTGCCATTGGCGCGACGCTCATGGCTCCACTTGTCCTAAGCGGGACGGGGAACAGCGAATCAGCGTTGGCAACCGTCCAATCAACGGGAGCAGTTGGCGGCGTGGCGGGAGGCGTGATCCTGAGTCTGTGGGGCGGGGCGAAGCGTCGCGTCCACAACATTCTCATCGGCGGCGCGGCGGCTTGTCTGCTTGGCATCCTGTGGCTGGGACTCGGTCAGGTTATCCTGATGTGGGCTATCGGCAGTTTCTTCTTTGCGTTCTTCGAACCGTTTGTGGAAGGCGGCAACATCGCCATCTGGCAGGCGAAAGTGGAGGCCGACGTGCAGGGGCGGGTTTTTTCGGCGCGGCATTTGCTGGTGCAGGTTCCTTATCTGGCCGGCATTCTGATGGCGGGTTATCTTGCAGAGGCTGCCAGCATTTCCGCGGTGTTGATCGTTGCGGGTGCGGCGGGCGCGTTAATATTTTTGTCGGGCTATGGGATTCAAAATGTGCGCGAAGCCGAGTCCCTGCTCCTCGACCAAGTGGAGGGCACATGAATCTTTTCGCATGGATAAGTTTGACCCTGCTGGTAATTGTCGTCGGTTATCTCCTCGACCGCGAGATTTGGTTTTACGAAGGTGTGCATTTGGGGCCGCGCGTGCAGGCCTGGTTGTATGACCGCTGGGCCAAAAAATATGATCAGGATAAACACGCCAGTCAGGCGCGCGATGACGCGATGCTTGCCGCGCCTTTGCTGGACGCGTTGAAAAATATTCCCGAGCCATTCGTGCTGGACTTCGCCACCGGGACGGGACGCCTGTCCTTTGCGCTGACGAATCGACCGGATTTCAAGGGACGGATTCTCGCTCTCGACCTTTCGCGCGGGATGTTGGAACAGGCCGCTTCAAAACTGACCCGACAATTGTCCCGCGTCGATTTACTTCGTCATCCATCCCTGCCGCTTCCGTTTCCCGACGCGTCCTTCGACGCGGTCTGCGCGCTGGAAGTGCTGGAGTTATTCCCAACGATGGACGTTCCGCTGGCAGAACTGACGCGCGTCCTGCGTCCGGGCGGAGTCCTGCTCACTTCGCGCGGCACGGAAGAGTCTGGCCGCAAGGCGAAGGTAAAAAGCAGGGCAGAGATGGTTGGGATGCTCGAAAACAATAATTTCCTTTCCATCGAGATTTCCCCGTGGTGGAAACTATTCGAGCGCGTGATCGCCATCAAAGACGGAGACCCGGAACCGTCGCCCGCACGTGGATTGGAGGATATTTATCAATGTCCCGCCTGCAAACACACCGAATGGAAAAAATCTCCCGACGCTTTGAAATGCGGCCATTGTGGAAAAGCGCTAACAATAACAAGCGAAGGGATTGTATTGGGATAGATCGCGCGTCTTGACGCGCGCCCGCGACGCGGCTAGAATCCGAATATCTCACCTGAAAGGAGGTACGCTTATATGACAACCCAAGTCAGCACGTCAACCATCATCAGTATTAGCGCGCCTCCCGCGGGTTATATTTTGTAATTACGACTTCTGTCGTTCTTTCACCGCAGGCGCGCAAGCCCTGCGGTTTTTGTTTTCCGTGGGGGAGAGGTCTCTTCTTAATCAATAAAAGGCAAACCATCAAAATGAGTACCAGCAATTTGATCGAGTTCTACGATGAATTAGAAGACAGCGAATCAACAAAACCGAACGGCGCGCGGACATCGAAGAAGCGCCAATCGAAAAAGCAGGATACGGATGCGCGGCTGTTTGTCCGTGCGCAGGAGCATTCGAAGGCGTTCGAATTCACCTATCAGGCCGCGCGTTTCGAAGAGGCCTGGTTGTTCGACGCATTAACCGAACTGGCGGAACAACTCTGGATCAAGGATGTGCTCCGTAAGGCCAAGGCCGGGAAGGAAGCCTCGGTCTATCTGTGCAAGCCGGGACCGGCCGCGCGTGAATCAAAATTTGTGGCCGCCAAAGTGTATCGTCCGCGTATGTTGCGCAACTTGAAGAACGACCAGGTGTACCGTGATGGCCGTACGGATCTAGACGGAGACGGCAAGCGCGTCTACAAGGAGGCCGACTTGCACGCCATCCAGAAGCGAAGCGGTTACGGTGAGGAACTCCGTCACCAATCGTGGATCGCGCACGAGTTCGCGGCCATGGAGGCGCTGTTCGCCGCGGGTGCAGATATCCCGCGTCCCTACGCGCGCAGCGGAAATACCATCGTCATGGACTTCGTCGGCGACGCGGTCGGTTCCGCGCCAACCCTCAACGAGGTCCAGTTGGAACGAGACGAGGCGCGGACGCTATTTGACCGCGTCATGCGCAACGTGGACATCCTGCTTGCACACGGATTTGTCCATGGTGACCTCTCGTCTTACAACATCCTGTATTGGGAAGGCGAGATCAAACTGATTGATTTTCCGCAGATCGTCTCGCCCAGGGACAACCGCAACTCGTTCCGCATCTTTTCGCGGGATGTGACGCGGCTATGTGAGTATTTTGCCAAACAGGGCGTGGACTCAGATCCGCGTCGCCTGGCGCTCGACCTGTGGACGCGTCGCGGTTTCAAAGCGCGGGAGGAAATCCACCCCCGCCTACTCGATCCGGAAGATGACCATGACCGTCGCTTGTGGGAAAGGCAAAAAGGTGGCTGACATCGGCCCCTCTCAAGTCCGCCTTGTTCGAGGACTTGAGAGGGGCTTGATTTTCTGGCATTAATTTGCTACAATAGAAGCGGCACAATCCTTTACAGGTGAACAACCATGTTTCATACCAAACCTCTCCCCGAACGACCCGACGTCACCGCGCCAGACGGCTCGGATGTGCGCATTCTGCTTTCCTCGAAAAACGGGAGCGTGGCGCATTTCGAACTCGCGGCGGGATGCACCTCGCGCGCGGTCTCACACCGTACTGTGGACGAGATCTGGTACTTCCTCGAAGGCCTGGGTGTGATGTGGCGCAAATTAAACGGTAACGAGGAAACGGTCCGGGTGGAGGCGGG
>JAYRVQ010000073.1:0-3889 GCA_041918465.1 Anaerolineales bacterium | reverse complement strand
TGCGCCGCTGGACGGGTTTCATGCCGTCGCGAGCATCGGGTAACGCGCGCGCCACGATCACGCTCATGGCGTAATCGAGATACGATTGTTGCATCTCGTGGTCAATGTCTATTTTGCGGACGATACCGAGTTCCATAATGAAATCCTTTTATTGAACCGCTAAGGCCGCGACACTTGCACCGTACTGCGTTCGGTGCAGTGCAGGTGAGAACGCGAAGAAGAAAAATCTTCGCACCCTTTGCGTGCTTTGCGGTTAATTTGTATTCCGTTTGCGGGGGTTATCTTACGGGGAAAGAGAAAAGGCGTCAAGTGTGGATGGCGAGGGTGCGTCGCACTCACCAATTTCGGATACAATGCCAAGTGACAGTCACTTCGGAAGTGACTGTCACTTCAATTTTTAGAGGTGAAATATGAAACTCGAAAACAACAAGCAAGTCTGGGGTGCGCGATTGATTGGATGGATCGTCGCGTTGATCGTTTCGTGCGGAGTCATTTTTGGCTCTTCGTTCATGCTCGGACCCGCGCTGTTCAGCAACGACGCGGTGAGCCGCAAGGTCGCGGTGACGGTGTATTGCCCTGGCGCGGTGGAGACTTCTGAACAGCAGGGCGCGTCGGGACCGACGACGAGCAGTCCCAGCGGGACGTATGGTCACACAGTGGAGATCACCTGCACGATGGCAGATGGAAGCACAAAGATCATCAGCAACGAGGAGTTCGCCCTCGCGTCCATTGGCGGGATGTTTGGCGGCGGCGCACTGTGCGGGGTTGGAATCGCCATCCCGATCATGCTCGTGCCGTTGTTTTTGTTTCGGAAGAAGCGAATCAATCCTGAAGGGATGGCAGGATTGTAACGCGGCATCGCAATGGCGAAAACAATCCCGAAGGGATGACATATCGCGCCAATCTATGACACTCCTGCGGAGTTACGCGCAAACCGTCCTCGTTCTAGCATCATCACACCCCTTCGGGGTTTGGCATTACATCAAATCAGTTTCCAAATGATGTATCCCTTCGTTAACCACTTCTTTTTCAGGTCAATTTTAAATCCCTTCGCGGCCAAGGCCTCCGCCGCGGCGATGAACCAGTGACGCAGGCCAAATGTCTTCGCGTGGATGGTTTCCGCGGCGGAACGTTTCCAGGCTTCGAAGAAATCATAGATTGGTTCACCCCTCACGACGCGGTGGATGTAGTTCTTCGGCAGGATGGTCTGGAATTCCTCCACATCGAATCCGAGGCGGAAATTGGTGCTGAAGACCAGCGCTTCCATCTTCCATGAGCCATCATCCATTTTCCGCGCCAAATTCGCAGACCAAATCTGCCCGAACGGCGTGGATGTCCCTTCGATCATCAGTCCATCAGGCAAAACATATTCCGCAAGGCGTTCGTAGGCGGGAGCGAAGTCTGATTCTTCATATTGACGTAACACATTGAAGGCGCGGATCAAACGCACATGCTCGCCCGATTCCATTGGCAGGTTGAATCCGCCGAGACGGAAGTGAGTTATCGAATCTGCGAAAGGAAGCGCGGCTTCGACGCGTTCCTTGTCAATTTCCACGCCAAGGATGGGGAAAGCAGGGTTCACGCGTCGAAAGCGGGCGGCGCTTTCAAGGGTGGTGCGCGCGTCAAAGCCGTAGCCGAGGTCCACGAAGTAGGAAGCCGCGAACAGGCCATCGGTCCGCGTGAGAAGCGAAGGCGCGTAGAGTAGGAGGAAGTTGTCGACGCGGCGGAGTCGATTGGAGGCGGTCTTGCCGCGGGTGGGCTGTCCCTCTGGTTTTTGGGCGCGGGTCGGATTCATGTCTGGCAGTGCGGGACTCCAAGTCGTTTGACTCGGAGTCCCGCGGAAATCACGGCTTGAAGGTAATGGTGTTGCTGACGCACACCCCGCCCTGGTTGGGCAAAGTGCATAGTGTGACGGTGGCGCGCATGTTGTGATTATTGGGGTTGGCGGGGAAGGCCGGACTGCTGATGGTATATGTTTCTCCGGGTCCCAGGCTGGCGGTGATCCCCGAAGCGAGACAGCCATCAAGATCGGTGAATCCATTCGCGAAATCGGTGAGGGTGATATTGGTATTTTGATCCTTCACCGAAATGGCCATGGACTGGAATGCGACGGGGCCCGTATTTTTCAACTTCAACTCCACCCACCAGCCCACACAACTATCTAGGCCTGCATAGGACATTGTAAAACTCGGCGCAGGGGTGGGAGTGGGCGGAGGAGTAAAGACCGGCAGTAACGCGGTATTGCCGACGAGGGTGGCATACTCGCCGGTGATCCAGCAGTACTTGCCGGAATTATCGGGCAGGCGGATGTACCAGTAATTGTTGCCTGAGTTTTTTCCATAGACTTCAGCGGTCTGGCCCACATACAGGCCACCGATGAGGTCATAGACTTTGCCGGGGCCGACGCGGCAATTCGTATCCACCGTGACGCTGACCAACGGGATGGAAGGAGTGGCTGTGAAACTGAGAGTTGGGGAAAGCGTGGCGAGCGGAGTAAACGTGCTGGCAGGCGGGGTGAAGGAGGCCGGCAATGGTTGTGTAGCCGATGGAACCAGAGTCTGGTTGACGGCCGCGGCCACTGTCTGCGCGGCGGCGGTAAAGGCCGCGCCGGGGTCCGAGGTGGGTGATGTGGCGACCGGCAGGTTACAGGCCAGGATGGCCAGCACCAAAACACTGACAAAAAGTATACGATGGGTTAAAGATGGCATTCTTCCTCCAGGATAAAGTGGCGTCATTATCAGTATACCCGTCGCGCTGGAAAATGCAAAATAAAAACGGATGCCCTTTTCGGGGCATCCGTTGAAGAAATTCTCTAATCGGTGGCGGCGCTATCGGGGATCTCGGTCCATTGGGAGGAACCGATCTCGCCTGAGCCTTCCTTTTTGAAGCGACCCTGCGTGAAGCCCGTCCCTGCGGGGATAAGCTTGCCGATGATCACGTTCTCTTTCAGACCGTAGAGCGGATCCGTTGTCGACGCGATGGCCGCGCCCGCCAGCACTTTGATGGTGTGCTGGAACGAGGAGGCCGAGAGGAACGAGTCGGTGCTGAGGGAGGCCTTGGTGACTCCGAGCAGGACTTCCGAGAACTTGGCGCCCTGTTTGCCATCGGCCAGCAGGGCCTCGTTCACGCGGCAGATCTCGAGACGGTCAACCGGATCGCCGGGCAGGTACTTGGTGTCGCCGGGACGCGTGACCTGCACCTTACTCATCATCTTGCGGATGATGACCTCGAAGTGCTTGTCGTGAATGTTCTGTCCCTGCGAGCGATAGACTTTCTGGACTTCGCCCAACAGGTAGAGTTCGCAGGCTTCGCGTCCGCGGATACGCAGGATGCGATGCGGATTGAGCGAGCCTTCGGTGAGCGGTTCGCCCGCTTCAATCTTGTCGCCGTCGCGCACGAGCAGGCGGGAGGTGGTGGGGATTTCCTCCTCCTTTTCCTCACGCTGATCGTAGGAGACAACCACCTGATGGGTCTTTTTCTCGACGCGCACACGGCCACCATGCTGGGCGGTGATGGTGGCATCTTCCAGTTTTGCCAGTACCTCGCCCGCTTTGACTTCCGCCTCGGTCTTGACCGCGACCTTCCACTCTTCAGGAATATCATAGGTGTCGCTGACGAGTTCGCTGTGCTCGATCTTGACGAGGCGCATGTCGGTGTATTTATCCGATTGGATGATGCGTACCGTACCGCTAATCTCCGCGACAACCGCTTCACCCTTCGGCTGTTTGCGGGCTTCGAAGAGTTCCTCCACGCGCGGGAGACCCGTGGTAATGTCTGCGCCACCGGCGGCCACACCACCGGTGTGGAAGGTGCGGAGCGTCAACTGCGTGCCTGGTTCGCCGATGGACTGGGCGGCTACAATACCAACAGCCGATCCCATCTCCACCAT
>JAYRVQ010000072.1:0-2759 GCA_041918465.1 Anaerolineales bacterium | reverse complement strand
TGACGTGTGTCCATGACCTAATGATACCGCAAAGCCGACGGCAAGTGTTTTGGAGTATACTTTTACAAACATGCCAGCCTTTACCTCGGAGTTCATCACACTTGTCGTCTTGCTTTTGGGAGCCGTCTTCTATGTGGCGGTTCTGATCAGCACGTTCCGGCGCCGTGGCGGACAGGAAAAAACTGCCGCGTTTCTGGGGTTGTTCACGTTGTCAGCGCTGGCGTTGCAGGTGGGGGAAGCCTCCTGGCGGAGCGGCTTGGTTCCACAGATGACGGAGCGCGGATTCCTGAGCCTGGAAATTCTCGGTTCGCTTTTTCTGGCCTTTTTGCTGATCCTGGTCGTACGCGTTTTCCTGCGCCTCAAAGGCTGGGTATGGCTGGCGGCGGGAATTTTTTTGGCGCTCGGACTGGCCGCGTTGGCATCGAATTTATTCAACCTGCCCGAAGTGATCTGGACGAACGGGCGCGTGATGTTGCCGCGCGATGGGTTGTTGCTTGCCTGGGCCATCCTTGGCTGGCTGGTTTTCATGGGCGGTGTGATTGGCAACCTGCTTGGCGCGCGCCGTCAATTGCGCCAGCCCCTGCACCGCAACCGACTCTCATACTGGCTCCCCATCCTGATCCTTTTTATCGTCAACGACCTGTTCGTGCTGGGCGGCGCGTCCATGTTGGGGAATCCCCTGCGTCTGGCGGCCACCATCATAATGGGTTATGTGGTGCTGACCCACGACCTGCCCGACGCGCGTCTCATTTTACGGCGGACGCTCATTTATGTCATCACCACCCTGTTGATCGTGGTTTTCTATCTTGCCAGCACGCTCGGAGTCCAACCGCTGTTTCGCGCCGCGCCGAGTTTCAATCCGCTGGTAATGGGCGCGGCGATTGCCCTCCTGCTGGCGCTCATCTTCACGCCTCTCCTCAGCCTCGTTCAACGCCTGGTGGACAGCCTCCTGCGCATCCAGGTCACCGACGCGGGGCGCACCCTCCATCAATACAGCGAATCCATCAGCAACATCCTCGACGTGCAACGTCTCGCCAGCGTGGCCGTTGGTCTCATCATCGAATCGATGGAACTGCAACGCGGCTTTCTCTTTCTCGTGGATACGGAAAACGCCCTCGGTGGTCGCCGCTACTACCGCCTGCGCGCGGCGCGTACCGACGGTGAACGCCAGATCCTGCCTCTCCTGCTGGACGAAAACAATCCCATTGCCGAACATTTAGCCCGCGACCAAAAAACGCTTCGTCAATACGACCTCGACCTGCTTCCTGATTTCAACAGCATTTCCCTGCTCGAACGCGAATGGTTCGACCGCCTCGATATCGAAGTCTACGCCCCGATCTTTGCCAACCGCCGCTGGATCGGAATGCTGGCGCTCGGCGCAAAACTCTCGAGCCAGCGTTTCACTGACGATGACCTCGTCACCGTCAGCGCCCTCGCCAACCAGACGGCGGTCGCGCTCGAGAACGCGCGCCTCGTGGAGAACCTGCTCAAACTCAACAACCAGTTGAGCCAGGCCTACCGCGACCTCGACAAAGCCAACCGCGACCTGGAACGTCTCGACCAGACCAAAAGCGATTTCATCTCCATCGCCTCGCACGAACTCCGCACCCCGCTCACCGTCATGCGCGGCTACACCGAAATGTTGCTCGAGGATCGCAACCTGGATGAAAACATCAAACAGGTGGTGTCCTCCCTCCACAAAAGCACGTTGCGCCTGCACGAGATCATGGACTCGATGTTCGACATCGCCCAGATCGACGCGCGTGCCCTGCAACTCCACGTTCAGCCGGTGGACACTGCCGCGCTGGTGCGGGACGTTTGCGCCGGACTCAAGAAATCCCTCGCCGACCGCCGCCTCTCCCTGACCCTCGACCTGCCCTCGTTACCGACAGTCAAAGCCGACCCGAACATTCTCCGCAAAGTCTTCTCGCATTTGTTGAACAACGCCATCAAGTTCACCCCCAACGACGGCTTGATCCGCGTCACCGGGACGACTGCTCCATCCAACCAGATCGACCTGCCCAACGGCGGCGTGGAGATCATCGTCAGCGATACGGGCGTGGGCGTGGACCCGGACTTTCACGATATGATCTTCACCAAGTTCTACCAGCCGGGTGAACTTGGCAAGCATTCCACGAGCAGGAGTCGTTTCAAGGGTGGCGGCGCGGGATTGGGACTGGCGCTTTCAAAAGGCATCGTTGAAGCGCATGGTGGCCGTATCTGGGTGGACAGTTCAGGTCATGATGAAGTCAAGTTCCCCGGAAGCCAGTTCCATGTGCTCCTGCCTTTAACGAAGCAGGAGGAAGGCCGGACCACGCCGATGGGTGGCGTGGTAAAAGTCAATTATGGAAACTCAAAAGAACAGGTTCAGTGAAGAGATGGAAGATTCCCGGCAATATAAAAACTGTGCGAAGGTTTTGGCCTTCGCACAGTTTTTATTTGAAAATCAAACGCGTCCGTTCGACGCGTACAAATTCAGGCGGGATTCCCAGTGCGGACAACACCTCCTCAGGACGGCCAGTCGCACCCTCGCGCGCGGCGAGGCGCATGAGGAGTTTTACACCCCCCTCCGTCTCCCCCCATTTTCCGTGAAAATGGGGGGAGTGTCCCGAAGGGACGAGGGGGGTAAGCTCCTCGATCAACGGTCGCAGGTCGTACGGTTTACCGCGGCGTTCGCGCGGCAGGGACTCGGCGTCCATAACGGCGGACAGGCGCGAGGTCAGGTTGGAAGCGAATTCGTCGGGAATGGTCGCTTCGTA
>JAYRVQ010000071.1:0-2922 GCA_041918465.1 Anaerolineales bacterium | reverse complement strand
GGATGAACTGACGCGCGTCCCGCGCGGCGTGATCGGCTGGTGATACGTGGACGCCACGCCCGAGATCGCTTCCTTCCTGACTTCGAGCGGGCGCGTCAACTTTTTCATTTACCGCGACCCGCGCGACCTGCTCGTCTCGCAAGTCTTCTTCGCGACAGACATGTACGAAGAACACGGCATGCACGATTTCTACAAATCGCTCCCCGATTTCGGCGAGCGGCTCAAGATCGCCATTTCAGGCGTTGACCGCGGCGGCCTCTACATGGTCAGCGTGAAGGGACGCTACGAGGGCGTCTTCCAATGGCTCGCGACCCCAGGCGTGATGTGTCTCCGCTTCGAGGACCTGGCCAACAACCGCGACGCGGCCCTGGTGTCCATGCTCGACGAGGTGGAGAAGACGGGCTACAAAATCCCCACGCCGCGCGCCCAAGCCCTGTCCGTTCTGGTGGAAGCCATCCAGCCGAAGAAGAGTCACACCTTCCGTTCGGGGAAGACGGGCGGCTGGAAGGAATATTTCACCGACGAACACAAGAGACTGTTCAAAGATGTGGCGGGGGACTTGCTGGTGAGGCTGGGATATGAAGAAAATAATGATTGGTGAATTTTTCACCCAACGGCTCAAGCGCGGACTCGTCCGCCGCTTCAATAATTTCAGAATCGCGTCCGTGGCGCGGCAGGTGGCGAAGCACGAATCCGAGCCGACCGGACAGCCCGTTGTGTTCTTCAAAGCATCCACAGGGATTGATGATCTTTCCTGGAACAGCGGATTTCACCTGCTCGCCTCGTGGGCGTTGCGCTTACAGGGAATCCCCGTCGCGTATTTTGCATGCAACGCGGGGATGAGCAAGTGTGTTTTGGGGACGAATCGCGACAACCCACAGCAAAAACCTCCATGTAAATCCTGTGTTTACCAATCAAAGACACTTTATACCGGTGTCCCCGAATCCAGATTCCCGATTCCCAATTCCCATGTAACCTGGTTCAGTTACAACCATGACGCGCAACTTGCCTCCGCCATCCTAAACCTTCCACTAACTGAACTGATGACTTTCGAGTGGCAGGGCGTCCCGCTCGGCGCGCTTTGCCTGCCGGGCTTGCGATGGATTCTACGAATCTATCACCTGGCCGATGACGAGAACACGCGTTATCTTTTGCGCGAGTACATCCTGTCCGCGTGGAACGTGGCACAGACTTTTTCCAAATTCCTTGATGAGACCAACCCGCGCATCGTGGTTGTCTTCAACGGACAATTCTTTCCCGAAGCGACCGCGCGTTGGGTGGCGCAGAAACGCGGACTGCGCGTCGTTACTCACGAAGTGGGATTAAACGTCTCTTCGGCGTTTTTCACCGACGGCGAAGCGACCATCTATCCGATAGCGATTCCCGATTCCTTTGAGATGGACGAAACGCAAAACGCCAAACTGGACGCGTATCTTGCCAAACGCTTCCAGGGTGACTTCATCATGGCGGGCATCAAATTCTGGGCGGACATGAAGGGACTGGACGAGACATTTCTGGCAAAGGCGGCACAGTTCAAACAGATCGTCCCCATCTTTACCAATGTCATCTTCGACACCAGCCAGCCACATGCCAATACCGTCTTTGAAGATATGTTCGATTGGCTGGATATGACTCTCGAAGTCATCCGCGAACACCCTGAGACCCTGTTCGTTATCCGCGCGCACCCGGACGAGACGCGCGTGAGAAAGTCCAGCCGCGAGACGGTCGAGGGATGGGCCACCAGCCGCGAGGTCCAGAAGGAAGCGAACGTGGTCTTCGTCGGCCCGAAGGAACCGTTGAGTTCGTATGATCTCATCCAACGCTCGAAATTTGTCATGGTCTACAACTCGACCATCGGCCTCGAGGCGACGATTCTCGGCGCACCGGTGTTGTGCGCGGGCAAGGCGCGTTTCACGCAATATCCCACCGTGTTCTTCCCGCAAACGGTGGACGGCGTGCGTAGCAAGATGGAAGAATTTTTGAACGCGGAGGAAATCGAAGTCCCCGCGGAGTTCAAACGCAACGCGCGGCGGTTTTTGTATTACCAGTTGTTCCGTTCGTCGCTCCCGTTCGGCGATTTTCTTGAGCCGTCTGTCCGCACCACGCAGACGCGCTTGAAGAATTTTGGGTTGGATGAGTTGTTGAAATCCGACGCGGCGAAGGTGATCCTGGACGGGTTGCTGGGGAATGGGGATTTCTTGTTGAAAGAGTAGTTGCAAAAGTTACTTTCGGTTGCTTACCTGAAACGCATATAATGGTATTGCCATGCCTTTTCTCCCGCGTTGGATTCGCTTATGGCCGATTTTAGCCATCCTTGCCCTGGTTCTCCCAGCCTGCGGCGAGGCCATCGCGATTCCCACGCCCGCGCCCAGTCCCACCGTCCGCCCGGAAACGAGGAGCAACCCCCGGCCTGACTCTCAAATTGGCCGCTATAACCCGTCCATTCGTTTCGAGCGGATCGGCATCGAGCAGGGACTCTCGCAGAGTTCGGTCAATGCCATTTTCCAGGATTCGCAGGGGTTTCTCTGGTTTGGCATGGAAGATGGACTCAACCGTTATGACGGTTATACCTTCAAGGTTTACCGCCCGGATGTGGATGACCCCAATACCATCAGTGACCGCTGGGTGACGGCCCTGGCCGAAGACGAGGATGGGAATTTGTGGGTGGGGACTCGTCAGGGCGGACTCAACCGCTTCGACCCGCGCTCGGGCTTGTTTACCGTTTATCGACGCGATCCAGTCCAAAGGTCCAGCCTGACCGATGATTGGGTCCGCTCCCTGCTGTTCGACAGCCGCGGCACGCTATGGGTCGGCACCCAAAGCGGGCTGAACCGATTCAATCCCGCTGACGGAACCTTCTCCAGTTACGGTGTGGCCGACGGCTTGAGCGGTGACCGCGTCACTGTCTTATATGAGGATATC
>JAYRVQ010000070.1:0-2892 GCA_041918465.1 Anaerolineales bacterium | reverse complement strand
GTGGTTAATAGAATGACGCCCCGGTCCGTTCGCAGGACGAGGGGGCGTCTCGTGGTGCCACCTGCTTTTGCCGTACGACAAAATTTATTTTGTCATACCAGCCTTGGGATCGCGTTATCGGGCGAACCCGTCCCTCTTACGATTATTTTTTCGGAGCGCGGACTTCAGTCCGCCTGGCAGACTAAAGTCTGCGCTCCAATTCGATAATCCCTGCGGGGGAGATGGGCAGAGTGGATTTCGTTTTCTGGCAGGCCGTCTCGCATCAACCGACAGCTTTCTGTACCGTTGCTCAACTACTTGTCTCTGCGCGTTGGGGCTGATTATATGCAGAGGGGGGAGGATGTCAAGCGGAGATTCTTGCTATAATCAATCCAGATGGCGCAATCGTCTTTCTCATGGAGCTACACATGGACAAAAGCAGGGCTCTTCAAAAACTGTTGAACGGAACAGCGACAAAGAAGGAAATCGTACTACTGAAGCAGATGCTTGCCAGCGGGGAAATTTCCATCGGCGGGGACGTCAAACAGTCCATTGTGATTACCGGTGATGGCAATACTATTTCGCTGACGCCGGAAGCATTGCGTCTTCTTAACCCCGAAATAGCAGACAAAGCCAAAATAGAAGAACCCATCGCGGGTGAGCCACCCTATATGGGTTTGCGTTACTTCAACACCCAGGACGCGGACTTGTTCTACGGACGCGACGTGTTGACCAGCGAATTATTAGTGCGCGTGCAGAAAGAATCCTTCCTTGCAATCGTGGGCGCTTCGGGAAGCGGAAAGTCATCCGTGGCGCGGGCGGGACTCATCCCAGCGTGGAAGAAAGAAAACGAGCGCAGTGCCATCCACGTCATCACGCCCACTGCCCACCCGTTGGAGAGTCTTGCGGCCAGCTTGACGCGCGAAGCGGAATCGGTTACGGCAACATCCACGTTGATGGATGACCTGGCAAAGGATGCGCGCAGCCTTCGGTTGTACATCAAGAAAACGTTGGGGGAAACGAAATTGTTACTGCTGGTTGACCAATTTGAGGAAATCTTCACCTTATGCAAAGATCAGGCCGAGCGCAAGGCGTTTATCGAGAATCTGTTATCCCTTGCTGACGAAGACAGCGCAGCCCGAGTGGTCATCACCCTGCGGGCGGACTTCTATCATCACTGCGCAGGATACGAAGGTTTGCGTAGCGTGCTGAAAACTCATCAAGAATACATCGGCGCGATGACATTGGATGAGTTGCGGCAAGCAATCACCATGCCAGCGGAAAAGAACGGCTGGGACTTCCAACCCGGCCTCGTGGATTTGATTCTGTCCGATGTTGGCGCGGAGCCTGGCGCACTGCCTCTGCTCTCCCATGCCTTGCTCGAAACGTGGAAGCGCAGGCAAGGATGCACGCTGACCTTGCAGGGCTATCACGATGCAGGCGGGGTGAAGAAGGCGATTGCCCAAACTGCCGAAAGCGTGTATGACAAACTCACTCCCGCTGAACAGATTATCGCGCGTGAAATCTTTTTACGACTGACCGAATTGGGCGAAGGGACGCAAGATACCCGCCGTCGCGTCAAGTTGGATGAACTGGCGCAGACCAAAGAGCAAGACTCAATGGCGAAAGTGTTGAAAACCTTGACCGACGCCCGCTTGGTGACAACCGAACAAGATAGTGCCGAAGTGGCTCACGAAGCCTTGATTCGTGAGTGGGGAACGCTACGCAAATGGCTGGATGAAGACCGCGAGAGTTTGCGTCTGCACCGCCACTTGGCAGAAAGCGCGCAGGAATGGGAGCGAAGAGGAAAAGAAAAAAGTGAATTATATCGTGGCGCAAAGCTGAAACAATTACAGGATTGGGTGAAGGGGCATGGAGACACGCTCAGTTCATTGGAAAAAGAATTTGTAAAAGCAAGCCAGACCGTAATAAAACGCGAACGTTTGCGATGGGTGGCCATCGCCTATGCGGGCGCGGCGTTATTATGCTTAATCATCGTTTTGCCAGCAGGACTAATCAATCGCATCCTTTATCGCCCAGTGGATATGGATGATTACTGGGTAACCATTCCTGCAGGAGAATTCCAAATGGGTAGCGAGAACGGCTCCGATAATGAGAAGCCTGTTCATACCGTATATCTAGATGAATATCAAATTGGCAGGTATGAAGTGACCAATCGCCAATACAACAATTGTTATTGGGCTGGTGTTTGCATTGGAAACGTTTATCATGCAAATCTTGACCATCCTGTAAGCGGCGTCAGTTGGAGACAAGCAGATATTTATTGTAAGTGGGTGGGCGGACGCCTGCCGACCGAAGCCGAATGGGAAAAAGCCGCGCGTGGCACGGATGGAAGAACCTATCCGTGGGGCGAAGGAATTGACTGTGATAAAGCCAATTATTCTAGTTGTGTTGGCGACACTTCGCCGGTTGGTAGTTACGAAAATGGCAAGAGCCCTTATGGTCTGTACGATACCATAGGCAATGTTTGGGAGTGGGTAAATGATTGGTATGATGAAAACTACTATCAAAATTCGCCCTTATCAAATCCTCTTGGACCCGATTCGAATTTATACATGGTGCTGCGCGTGGTACGAGGTGGGGGGTGGGTAACCAGCGCTGATGAGGCGCGCTCTGCTACTCGTAGAGGCCTTTCTCCGATTAACGAAGTCTTAGGGGTTGGCATCCGTTGCGCCCGAGATGTGCCGTGAAATACTATTCACGAATGTCAAATGAATATCCAAGTGCCGATGGGCGAGTCTTTGTCTATTTGTGAAAATTTCATGGACGATTCTTCATCAGACGGGACTAAAACCTTCAGCTTAGTGTTAAACTCTTCCCCATGCCCTCATCCAAACTCTCTTCCCTCATCTTACGATTTACGCTTTTCGTTTTCCTGCTCTCCTCCTGCGC
>JAYRVQ010000069.1:0-3902 GCA_041918465.1 Anaerolineales bacterium | reverse complement strand
TGTGTAGATCACACCGCCAGCGAGAAGCCAGCCAAATACCCAGGTGGGAAGCGTGGACAGCATTTGCCCGGAGGCTCCCACGCACAGCCAGCCCATCACCACGTAAATGCCGGCGTTCAACCAGCGCGGCGCTTTGATGTAAAAAACCTTGATGATGATGCCGACGACTGCCAGCGTCCAGATGATGCTCAACATGCCCCACTTCCAAAAGCCATCGAAGGCGTTGATGCAAAACGGCGTGTACGTCCCTGCGATGAGCAGGTAGATGGCGGAATGGTCGAGTTTGCGCAGGATGAGAAGTACCTTGTCCTTTGCCCGCACCATGTGATACGTGGCGCTCGCGGAGAACATGGCAATGAGGCTGAGGCCGTAGATCATCAGCGAAATAATTTTTGCGGGCGTGCTCCAGCCCACGATGAGCAGGGCGATCAAACCAATCAAGGCGAGGATGGCGCCTGCCCAATGGGTCAGGCTGTTCACGGGCTCGCGAAGCTTTTTCAACATGGTTTACCTCTTATAAAAATTTTCTGAGAACCAGAAAGATTGTCTCGATAAAGATATCATACTCTTCGTCGTTGGAAGGGATCGCGGCGATGATCAATGACAACTCCAGCGGCTGTATTTTCACCACGAGCGTCCGAAGGATGCGCTCCTCCAGTTTTTCCTTGAATTCAGCCGTCACCAGTTTGTGCGCCGCGAGTGCGTCGGAAGTCCGCATCACCCAGCGGTGGTCGAATTCCTCATTGCCGGTGAGCAGGCGTTCCCTGCCGAAGGCGGCAAGGATTTTTTGCAGCAGGTAGTTGCGCTCCATCAGGATGATTGGCAAACGCGGCGCGTCCACTCTAACCTGCGCGACGGTTCTGGAGGAACGATAGCGGCTGCCTGGTATCGGCGAAATCACCACCGTCCATTCCTTGAACGGAATTCGCAATTCAGCCTGCTTGAAGAGACCGCCTTTTACGAATGTTCCGCCGCGTTTTTCCGCCTGAAAAGTCAGGCGATCCTCGTGCGCCTTACTCCGAAAAAAGAGGAAACCGAATACGGCGCCCCAAACGAGTATCACAAACGCCGCGACAATCAGGTCAGCTTCGTCCATGATTTCTCAAAGGTTTTCTGGCAATCGTCATCATCAAAGTGCCCGACGTCAATTCAAGCGTCTCGACGTGCGCTTCGAATCCCGCGCGCGACAGCAGGGCGGTGACCTTCTCTTTCAGAATACCTGCGCCTTCCGCGGGACTCTCGCCCGTGACCTGATACAGCCATCGCAGAAATCGATTCTTCGGCCACGCGGCGGGCAGGACGATGAGGCGGCCTCCGTTTCGAAGAACTCTGCGCGCCTCTGAAAGTGTCTGCGCTTCGGCGATGTACGGCGCGGGGAAGGTGGCGACGATGGAGTCAAAACTCTCCGTGGCAAAAGGAAGAGACTGTCCGAGACCGCGCGTCAGGTTGATCTGCGCGTTGCCCTTGCGGAGAAGTTGTCGGCGGGCGAGGCGTCCCATCTGGGAGGATTCGTCCAATCCAACGGCGAACAGGCCGAGGTCAAGTAAGACGCGCTGGAGATGTCCCGGCCCGTGTCCGAGTTCGAGGACGCGCGTCCCCTCGATGTACGGAACGACCGATTTCGTCCACTCATTCCACTGACCAAGCGAGACAATTGCCGCGACCAGGTCATACGTGAAGGCCAGTCCGTGGTAAAGGTGGTGAAAGAAGAATTCGAGAAAGCGGGCGATCAGGCGCATGACAAAAAACAAGGGTTTGACGGTTGTCAAACCCTTGTCGCGTTTTGGGGGCGGCTAGATGGTTACTTCGCCGTCAGATTTCTTGGGTTTGCGGACGGCGTCAATGGCGCTCTTGCCGCGCGTCTTGACATCGCTGACGATGGTCTCTCCGCGGGCTTTGAGTTGTTTGGCGAGTTCGTCGGCGCGAGTGCGGGCTTCGGCCGCGGCGGCTTCGGCTTTCGCCAATGCCTGTTCCGCGGTGACGGAGGCTTTGTCGCGCAGTTCGATGCTCTTGTCCTTGATCAGGGCGCGGGTCTCTTCGCCAGATTGCGGGGCGAACAGCAGGGATACGACCGCACCGGTCAGGCCGCCGACGATAAAGCCGACGAGGAAGGCTCCAAATTCATCTCGATCAGACATGGTATGCTCCTTTTCTGATTATTTTCTTTTTAGTCCCATCAATTCTATCACACGTTGCAAACCAGCCAGGTAGCCGTTGAGTTTGATGACGGGCTGGACAACGTTCTCACCCAAAAATTCGGCAGTGCCGCGCAGGTTGTTGACGGTTTCGGTGGTGGCCGCGAGGATGGGTTTGACTTCGTTTTGCAGGAGGTTAATGAGGCTGGCGACCTGCACGATGAGCACGATCAACGCGACGCCGATGAGCAGGGATTCGAGTGCCATAAAGATGAGGAAGATATCGCGGATGCGGCCAACCTGTTCAGCGGCGGTCTCCGGGCGGAGTAAGAAGTAGATGGCGGTGACAATGCCTGCCAGCAGGAGCACCAAAAAAACGATACCCCAGATGACGATGGCGCGTTGCTGTTTTTCTGCTTCGACTTTCGCCGCCAGTTGCTCAGGCGTTAGTTGTGGTTGATAGGTGGGGTCGGGAGTTGCCATGAGTCAATTATAGCATCAGAAGAAAGTTTTTCATCAGTTCATTTCGCAATATTTTCCAACCGCTTTGTGCTTTCCCTGGCTTCGATGCGTTTTGTCCGCCAATCTTTGATCAGGAAAGGCAGGTATAGCAAGAGACAGCAAATCAATCCGATGGCCTCCATGTACAGGATATACACTGGCCAATCGGGAAGCAGGTCCAACAGGCTGGGAGTGGCAGGTCGGCCGTTGATCATCAGGTAATTTGAGCCGATGGCGACGTTCACCAAAAAGATGACAACCATGTAGATGTTAATTCCCACCGCTACTCTCAATAATGATTTCCACGTGGGTCGGAAACCTTCCACGACGGTCATGTAAATGGCGGAGGTGATGATGAGTCCGTGCGAGAGGAAGGTTTGGAAGAAGCGAAAGTGGGGAAAGCCGTAGATGCCGAGGTCGGGCGTTGCAATGGCTTGAAACGCTCCCGCAATCCCGAGAAAGTATGCGAACTCATAAATCACCTGGTTTTTTGTCACCAGCATGAACGCGCCGACCCAGACCAGAACACTGCACAGATGCAACGGCAACATGGTCTGGATTGTCCACTTGCCGATCTCGGCGTTCCAGACATGCCATGCAATTTCATTTGTCCAAAGGATGATCGCCAGCGTCCAGCGGACGCGCGATTTTGTGGCATCACTGGCATTCTTGAAACTTACCAACCATAAATTCAGCACGATCAATACCCCGATTGCAACGAGGTGTGCCGCGCCGAGGAATTCAAACTCAGGGCCTGGGTAGTCTCCAGCGAAATAGAATCCCATAAAAATTCTCCTTTGGCGAAATTGAGCCGCTACCTGTTTCGTTTGTCATTGCGAGCGTTCGCTGCGAAGCAATCCCCGTGCCCGGCCAGGAGGATTGCTTCGGGAAAAACACCCTCGCAATGACGGATGAGTAGAGCGCCGCTAAAACCTAAATCCACTTCAAGAAACCCGCAAACACGATCAGGGCTACGATATCCACTGTCCAGATCGTACCGACGGCGATGAGTTTCTGTCGCATGGTCTTCATATCGTAGACCCAAAAGGCAAACACGAAGAACCACAGGTAGCCGAAGATGAAGATGAGGAAAGGCATGGTGCGACTCCACCAGGGCCAATCCCAAGTCAGAGCGTCCGCGGAGTTGAGCAGGTACTCCACGATCACGCAGAAAAGCGAGCCGATAATAGCCACCGCCCAACGGTTCGGGAGTCCCGCATATTTGGCGTTCTTATCGGGATGCAGCATCTTTGTCCAGATGATGCC
>JAYRVQ010000068.1:0-1666 GCA_041918465.1 Anaerolineales bacterium | reverse complement strand
GCGGAGGCGCATAACGCGGAAGTGGAGCCCTTCCCCTTCGTCCCCGCCACATGGATGATGGGGTACGCGTTCTGCGGGTTGCCGAGCGCGTCCATCAGCGCGAACATGCGGTCGAGGTTGAAATCGGCCTTCGCCAATTCCGAAACATGTTTCAGGCTATAATCCACAAAACTATAGAGGTAATCGAGGGCAAGGTTGTAGGCGGTTTCGGTATCCATGCTGTGATTGTAATCGGAAATTCAAACCCATTCCACAAAAAGGAAAACATGAAAGCGCGCAACATCTTTCTCTTTGTCACCCTGATTCTCTCGCTGGTTCTTTCTTCCTGTGCGGGAACCCAGAATGGCAGTGGGAACATTTCGTTCATGGTCTTCGGCGACCCCGCCGAACTTGCGGCCTACCAAACATTGGTGGACGCCTTCCACGCAAAACATCCCGAAATCAAAATGGAATTGATCCACATTCCTGGACAATCGGATTACCGAAAACGCCTCGCCGCGGACCTGACAGCGGGTACGCCCGCCGATGTGGTGCTCATCAACTATCGGCGTTACGCGCCCTTCGCCGCGCTGGGCGCGTTAACTCCGCTGGATGATTATCTCGCCAAATCCGAGTTGATCTCAAAAGATGATTTCTACTCCGAATCGTTTGATCCCTTCATCTACGAGGGACAGTTGATGTGCATCCCGCAAAACCTTTCAAGCCTGGTCGTCTACTACAACAAGGAACTGTTCGATCAGGCGAACATCCCCTATCCCGCCGCGGACTGGACCTGGGAGGATTTCCTTGCCACCGCGCAGGCGTTGACCAAAGACGCGAACGGTGACGGGATGACCGACCAATTCGGTGTCGGCATCGAAGCGTCGCTCATCCGCTTCGCGCCCTTCGTCTGGCAGGCGGGCGGCGATCTCGTCGACGATGAGTCCGATCCCACCACGTTGATGCTCGACACCACGGAAGCCTTCGACGCGATTGATTTCTTCGTCAACCTGCAGACCGTCCATCATGTTGTCCCCAACGCGGAGGAGGAAACCGCACAGGATAGCGAAAGCCGCTTCATCAATGGCACAACGGCGATGTTCTTCAACAGCCGCCGCGGCGTGCCCACTTACCGCGAGTCTGCCGTCTTCGATTGGGATGTGGCCGCCCTGCCGCAGGGCAAGACGAAGGCAGGCATCCTGCACGCGGATGGTTACTGCCTGCCGAGCGCGTCCAAAAACAAGGACGCGGCCTGGGTCTTCATCGAATTCGCCAACTCCGCCGAGGGTCAGACCATCGTCGCCGCGTCGGGACGCACCGTCCCCTCGCTGAAAGCGGTTGCCAACTCGCCCGCCTTCCTCGACCCGAACGCGCGTCCCGCCAATAACATTGTCTTCCTGAATACCATCCCGTTTATGCGCGCCCTGCCTGTCCACGCGAACTGGGCCGAGATCGAAGACGCCGCGGGCGAGGAAATCTGGCGCGCCTTCTACGGCGAGGCCGATCCATACGAAGCGCTAATCCGCGCCGTGGAACGCTCGCGGGAGATCTTTGCAATTGTGCAATAGATGTTCGTTGGTCGAGTAGCCCCGTGCAAGTCGGGGTGTATCGAGACCAACAAGTAACAAACCAATAATTGTTTGCTGGTGGTCTCGATACGCTCTAGGAAAAACACCTGGAGCTACTC
>JAYRVQ010000067.1:0-1502 GCA_041918465.1 Anaerolineales bacterium | reverse complement strand
GTGGAGTAGAAACTCGGCGGAGACTCACCCCTCCGCCGAATTCTTTAATCCCTGCTATACTCGCCGCATTATGAATGTCCTGCGCGCCCTCAAACATCGTCCCTTTGCATTGCTGTGGACAGGACAAACCACCTCGCGCCTCGGGGACAGTCTGCATCGCATCGCACTCGCCTGGTGGGTGCTGGAAAAGACAGGTTCCGCCACCGCAATGGGGACTGTGCTGGTGCTCTCGCAAATCCCTCTGTTGATTTTTCTGCTCATCGGCGGCATCGTCGTGGATCGTTTTCCGCGCCTGCGCATCATGTTCCTCTCGGATATTCTCAGCGGGACAGTCGTCACCTTTATTGCCGTCTTTTCATTTCTTGACCTTTTGGAAATCTGGCACATCTACGTTGCCAGTCTGCTCTTCGGGTTTGTGGAAGCCTTTTTCTTTCCCGCGTATCACTCTGTTGTTCCGCAGATTACCCCGCCTGATATGCTGGTGAGTGCCAACTCGCTTAACGGACTCAGTCAACGCGTGATGGGAGTCATTGGGCCGATCATCGGCGCATCGTTGGTCGCGGCGGGCGGGACCCCGCTCGCGTTCGGATTGGATGCGCTGTCGTTCTTCGTCTCGGCCGCGTGCGTGTTCCCCATCCTGCGCGCGGGACTGTACGAAACGCCGAAGGTCGCGGACGCGTCCGAAGCGGCGACCAAACCGAAGTCAATGAAAGAGGCGATCCGACAGGGAGTCCGCGATCTGCGCGAGGGCTGGGACGCCATCATCACTGTCCCGTGGATCTGGGTCACTATCCTGATCTTTGGGGTTTTAAACATCATGGAAGCCAGCCCGCGCGCGGTGGCCATGCCGTTTCTCATCAAGGATGATCTCGGTGCGGATGTGGGCCTGCTCGGAATTTTCGGCTCCGCGTTTTCAATTGGTTACGTGTTGTGCGCGCTCTGGCTCGGACAGTTCAAACGCCTGCGTCATCGCGGGTTGCTGGGCTACGGCTCAGTCATGGTCAACGGATTCCTGCTCCTGCTCTTTGGATTGAAGGCTCCCATTCCTGTTCTCATCGGCGCGATGTTCGTATTTGGATTTTGCTTCAATGTTTTCGGCCTGGTGTGGACAAACACGTTGCAGGAGATGGTGCCAAACGACAAACTCGGCCGCGTCTACGCGTTCGACTCGCTCGGCTCGTGGGTGCTCCTGCCGATCGGTTTTGCGCTGGCGGGCTGGGGCACCGACCTGATCGGCGCGCCGACCGTCTTTCTCATCGGCGGCGCGGGCACGATTTTGATGACGCTCATCGGACTCGCGCATCCCGCTGTCAGGAATTTGGATTGATGAAACTCGGCATCGTTACCGACTCGACCTCCGACCTGCCCGCCGATCTCATTCAACGCTTTGGCATTGAGGTCGTCCCCACCATTCTCATCATCGAAGGCCAGCAATACGCCGACGGCGAAGGCATCAGCCGCAACGATTTCTACGCGCGCCTGCCAGGGATGAGACAATTTCC
>JAYRVQ010000066.1:0-3853 GCA_041918465.1 Anaerolineales bacterium | reverse complement strand
TGGAGCATGGTCATCCCGTGGATGGGCTTTCCGCTTGCGAAATTGCTGGCCGAGGCCGAGCCGACCTCCAGCGCGAAGTACGTCCGCTTTGTGGCCGTCCACGATCCCGAAAACATGCCGTTGCAAAAAAGCAGTTCCTTCGATTGGCCCTATCAGGAGGGATTGCGCCTCGACGAAGCCATGAACGAACTGACCATTCTAGCCACTGGCCTTTACGGCGAGCCGCTTCCCAACCAGAGCGGCGCGCCCCTGCGCCTCGTCGTCCCGTGGAAGTATGGATTCAAATCCATCAAAGGCATCGTCAAGATCGAACTGACGGACGAGCAACCGTCCACGCTTTGGAACACCGCTTCGCCGCGCGAATATGGCTTCTACTCCAACGTCAACCCAAATGTGTCGCACCCGCGCTGGTCACAGGCCAGCGAACGCCGCATCGGCGAACTCACCCGCCGTCCCACGCTCATGTTCAACGGCTACGAAAAAGAAGTGGCCTATCTCTACGAAGGCATGGATTTGGCGAAGAATTATTAGCCCTTGCTGAAATTGGACACCGAAAACTGATGACTGGTATTTTCAAGCGCTACACTCCCCTTCAAATCTTCATGCACCTTGCCGCGTGGTTTCCCGTTGTGCGCCTGGTCTTTGAGGCATTCACTGGCGGTCTCACCGCCAATCCCATCCAACACATCGAACAACGTACGGGACGCGCGGCCATCACACTGCTGATCCTCTCGCTGGCGGCCACACCTCTCAACAGTCTCTTCGGCTGGCGTGAGATGATCAAGCGCCGCCGCGCGCTCGGACTGTACGCCTTCATGTACGCGTCCATCCACGTGCTAATCTTCATCAATCTCGACTACGGGCTGGCATGGAGCCTGATTCTGCAAACCATCCTGCAAAAGCCGTTCATCATTGTCGGCACGCTGGCTTTCCTCCTGCTCATCCCGCTGGCGGTCACATCATTCGACGTGTGGAAGGTGCGCCTCAAGAAAAACTGGAAGCGCCTGCATACGCTGGTCTACTTCATCGCACCGCTGGCCTTACTGCACTACGCGTGGGGCAAAAAGGGCGACTTTTTCCACTTCAGTGGCGAAGTAGTTCGGCCATGGATATATACACTTGTCTTTCTATCGTTGATGATCCTTCGGATTCCCGCCGTGCGACGATTCATCGCCTCCATTCGGACCCGCGTCCGGCCTCTATTTCTGAAACGGACCGCGGCGCCCTGACAAAAAACCAGGCTTCTTCAAGAAGCCTGGTTTTTCTCCGCTAAAACAATCCACGCAGAACGAGCAGGAATCCCACAATCGCAAGCGGAATCCCAACGATCGCGCCGACCACTGTCAGGCTGACAAGGATACCCACCAGCATAAGAACGAGACCCAGTATCACGGCCACCAGCCGTCCCGTCAACGTGACGATGCCCGCGATCAATTTCCACAGGGTTACAAACGGCCAGATGTACCAGGGAACGTTCGGTTTAGTTTCTGTCATTTTGTCTCCTTCTGCATAAATCTACGTTCAAACCATCGAAAGGACGCGCAAAAAACAGCGTGATATAATGCCCCGCATGGAACAGACCACCCCATCCCCTGATACCGTTACATTCAAGCGCAGTCACTTTTACTCGGTGTTGGTTGTGCTTGCATTTTTTATTGGCATTCTCGTTGGCTACATGGCTTGGGGACGAGGAAGCCGCGCGGTTGCGGCCAACCAGAACACAGCCCAAACCGCCCCCACCGAACAGCCTTTCCGCCGCTACGATATTCCCACTGAAGGGTTCTACAGCATCGGGCCTGAAAATGCTGTCATCACCATTGTCGAGTTCAGCGATTTCCAATGCCCGTACTGCCAGAAATGGCACGACCAGGTCTACGAGTCTCTGATGGCCGCTTATCCGGGAAAAATTCGCCTTGTGTATCGAAACTTCCCCTTGACGCAGATCCATCCACAGGCCATGGCGGCCGCGGAGGCCTCGTTATGCGCAGGTGAACAGGATGCCTACTGGCAATACCACGATAAACTCTTCGAGAATTCCGCCGCGCTGAACGATGACATATACGCCTCGCTCGCCGCGGACCTCGGGCTGGATACCACTGCTTTTGAAACCTGCATGACCGGACACAAATACCAATCCGAGATCGAAGCCGACATGCAATTCTCCATTGACCTGGGCATCCAGTCCACACCGACCTTTTTTGTTAATGGAATACCGTTTGTCGGAGCGCAACCGTTAAGCAATTTCCAGCAACTCATCGATAACGAACTGGCTGGAAAATACCCTCAATAGCTTCCTCAGGGCGACCAGATGGCCGCCCTTTTTTGTAGATAATTCAATTACCACCAACTTGCAAAACAGGAGGAACATGAAAAAATTTGTTGCCGTTGCTGGAAACATCGGGGTGGGTAAATCCACATTGGTGGGGATGTTGTGCGCCAAACTGGGCTGGGAACCATTCTATGAGCCGGTCGCCGAAAATCCCTACCTGGCAGATTTCTACCGCGATATGAATGCCTGGTCGTTTCACTCGCAGGTATTCTTCCTGACCCACCGCCTGAAAGCGCACCACGAACTGGCGCGACGCCCAACCTCTGTCATCCAGGATAGAAGCGTGTACGAGGATGCCGAGATATTTGCCCAAAATCTTTTTTTGCAGGGACACATCCGCTCACGCGACTACCAGACCTACCGCGAACTCTATGAGACCGTTCTGTGCTTCCTCCCGCCCCCGGACCTGGTCATCTATCTACGGGCTTCTGTCTCCACCCTGTTGTCGCGCATCTCACACCGCGGCCGCGACTATGAACGCGACATCTCCCCGGAATATCTGTCCAGCCTGAATGGGTTGTACGAAAACTGGCTGAGTGGATTCACCCTTTGCCCGGTGTTGACCGTCCCCGGAGATGATCTCGATTTTGTGGCGCATCCCGGCCACTTGAATTTGGTGGTGGCAAAATTGCAGGAGAAATTAACGGGCAAGGAAGAAGTAGTTTTCGGGCCAGACGAGGTGGCCAAAGCCGCGGAAGATTAGAAAAAAAAACCAGGTTTCATCATGAAGCCTGGTTTTTTCTTTCATTGGTAGATGATCAGCCACTTATCCCGTTCCTCGGGTTGCCATATCTCGTCCCCTTCACCGGGGGATGAGTCCCAATAGGAGCGGTTCCAGATGCCAAGTCCGCTTTCTTCGCATTCAGCGAGGAAGAATTCTTCAGGAACGGAATCAGGCAAAAAACAGGCTGAGGCGGGTTGTCCGCCCGGCAGGGACGGGAGCCGGTCACCTGTCAACGCGTTGGGGCGGCCGGGAGTCGGGAAACATCCCACGATCCACGAACCGTAACCGTCTGTGTATCGGCAGATCGAAGAGTCGAGTGATTTGACGATCGGGTAGGTGACCGCGTCCATGATCGTATTGTTCGAGGCGCGCAGAAGGCGGACAGTGTCACCGGAGTCGTCGAGCAGTATGCCCGTTTGAGATCCGTAGAAGACGGCTTTTTCGCCCGGCTTGAGAACTTTGCTCGGCAGGCTGAATGCATTCGAAATTACATTTCCACTTGCATCCAGTTCGTAATCGTCCAGTTTGTAACTGTTCAGGTTGAGATCTACCGTGCCGGCGTTCATGACTTCGATGAATTCATCGTAGACATCCACCTTGCCGTCGTTGTTCCAGTCGGTTCCGGCGCGCGCGAGGAATTCATTGATGACGAGGACCGGTCCAGGAGCAGCCAGAGGCGTGCGCGTGGCCGTGGGGGTGGACGTGGCGCGCGGCGTGGCGGTGACTTCGTAGGCCCAGTTCGAATGCCTTGGTGTGCCTTTGATATTGTTGCCGCTGGCGTCCTTGCCCCAGCGCGGACT
>JAYRVQ010000065.1:0-10363 GCA_041918465.1 Anaerolineales bacterium | reverse complement strand
GTTGTAAGAGCGCCTGTTGCGTGGCTTTTTGTGCGGCGGTCTGACAGGAAGCGCGGCTTCCCACCAACAGGTAGGCATCCACGCCATCGCGAACGGGAGCGTTGAGGCGGAAACTGCCGTCCGCTTCGACGCGCAGGGGGGAGCGGACGATCAACTGCTCACCCTGTTCTATGCCGAGGGGATACAGCCGTGCCAGATGGCTGAGCGGGGGGAAGGCCCAATCACGCGCTGGATAACCGAAGAGTTGAGCATACGTTTCGGAGGCCGGACGCCCATCCAGAGTTCGGAGCCAGAAACCGCGTGAACGCGTCACGCGAAACTGACTGCCGACCGGGTCCCAACCGTGGGCGAATCCGACTCCCAATCGGGCTGGTCCGCGCAGGATGGCGGCGGCCAACCCTCCGGTCCCGGCTTGTGTGCCGGCGATCTGGTAGTTGTTTCCGGTGTGCAGGTCTCCGCTGGAAAGTCCGCCCAGGATCGGCATGGATTGTCCCGGCAGGTTGTCACATAATTGCTCAGCGTCACCGTTGAATCCGTCCGCGAAAAAAAGCAAGGCCTGGCGCGCCGCTTCGCTGGAGGTCAATTGGGCGAGGCGGTTGGCGGTCTCGCGTCCGCTTTGGGCGTAGCCGGGAAGCCAGTGGACTTCTGCGCGCAGGTCGCCGCTGAATAGGGCGACAACGACCGAGTGTGGATGCATGCCTTCGTGCGTTAACCCGGCGGGCGCGCTGAAACCGATCAACGGCATATCTCCGGTGAGGCTGGTAACGCCCGCGGCCACTTCGCGCGGCTGGTACTGGTGCGAAGCGATCACGATTCCGAAGGTTGGTGCAGACGCGCCCAGGTAGTTAAGCGCCTGGTGCACGGCTTGCAGACCGGCTTCGCGGCCATCGAGCGCTTGGGCATGTCCTACTGCGGAAATGAGGGTCATGTTTCACATTCTCCCTCTCCAGATGTACTCATTTGGGGAGGGCTGGGGGATGGTTAGCCTTCCGCCACCGGAACGGTGAAGTGGAAGGATGTTCCTTTGCGGAATTCGCTCTCGAACCAGATGCGCCCGCCTTGCATTTCCACCAAACTCTTGGTGATGTTCAGTCCCAGTCCGGTGCCGGGTGCTTCGCGCGCTTTCTGGTCTTCGGAGCGGAAGAATTTCTGGAAGATCTTTTGCTGGTCTTCGGCGCTGATGCCGATGCCGGTATCGCGAACCCACAAGTGAACGACGCGCGCCGCGCCCTCGGGGTCCCACTGGTTCGTGGTGAGTTCTGCTCCCACAATAACCTTTCCCTCTTCGGGCGTATATTTGTGCGCGTTGCTGACGAGGTTGGTGAGCACCTGTCCCACACGCGTGCGATCTGCCCAAACGGGCGGAAGTGTGGCGGGCAGGTTAACTTCCACCACCTGCTTTTTGTCTTCGATCTGGCGGCGGGTGGAACGAATGACTTCATCCACCACCTCGGGTATATCCATGGCTTTGAAGTCCAGGCGGAGTCGTCCAGCCTCGATCTTCGAGTTATCGTTCAGGTCGGAGACCAGCGTTGACATGCGTTCCACATTCGAGCGAATGGTGTGTAAAAAGTTGGCTTGCATATCGTTGACTGCGCCTACTTTTCCGCCCGCCAGCAACTCGGTGTAGCCTTTAATGGATGTCATTGGGTTCTTGAGTTCGTGTGCCACGAATGAGACGAACTCGCTCTTGGCTTCATTTGCAGACTGCACTTCGGCATACAGTTGCGCGTTGGCGATGGCAATAGCGGCGTGGTCGCTCAGGCGGTTGAGGAACGAAATATCCTCCTCGGTGCTGGTGACGCTTTCCAACATCAACAGGCCGATGACTTGCGCCTCGCGTCGAATCGGAATAACGATCTGTTCGCGGGCTTCGGGCAGTAGACTGCCTCCCATGGCTGGATCAAGCGCCTGCCTTTGGGGCTGTCCGTTTGTGACAGCCTGCCGCAGGATGGGCAGGTCGAGCGGCATGGGAGTTTCGGCATACCCGGCCAGGTGTTCGCCATAGCCCTGATGCGCCATGATGCGCAGGTCATTGCCTGTCAACATTCCAATCAGCCCGGCTTGTGAACGCGACTGACGCATGGCCCATTCGAGTGTGATGCGCATGGCGCGTCCCATTTCAAGGCTGGCGTTAAGTTCGCGGTCAATGCGTTGCATCACCGAGAGTTCCTCCACGCGGGCGGACAATTCCTGGTCGGTCAGGGTGTAGAGGCGGGCGTTCTCGATGGCAACTGCGGCCTGTCCGGCAAATGCCGTCAGCAGGTTCTGGTCATCGTCGCCGAAGGGCAACCTGTCGCGGCGGTTGATGACCTCGATAACGCCGATGACGCTATCCTTGACTTGCAGGGGGACGGCCAACAGGGCGCGGGTGCTGAAGCCGGTCTGTTCATCGGTCGCGGCGTGGCGGGACCCCGAGTGCTGGGCATCGTTATCAATGACCGGGGCGCGCGTCTGAACCGCGCGTCCGACGATTCCGCTCCCGGCGGGGATTCGCCGTCCGAGCAGGTCGCTGGCCACAGGTCCGACAGTGACGCGGAAGATCAGGTCGTCTGTCTGTTCATCCACAAGGAACAGGCTTCCTGCTTCGCAATTCAAAATGGTGACGGCGTTCTCGAGGATGTTGTTGAGCAGTGGTTCGGATTCGAGGGTGGAGGTCAACTGCCGCGTGATCTCGTTCAGCGTGGACAGTTGACGGGCGCGGCGCTCGGTTTCCTGCAGGAGGCGTGATTTGACGATGGCGCCCGCGGTGTGGTCGGCAATGTTTTGCAGGAGTTCCAATTGGCCGCGCGTATAGTTGACGATGGCGTCGCGGCTTCCGATGCTGAGCGCGCCGATGGTTTCTGCGCCAGCGTTGAGCGGCACGCCCAGCCAGGCAAAGACGCCCTGTTCAGCGGGTAAAACGTTGCGTACCTGGCATTCGCGGGTGTAATCCTGTGTGATGAGCGGGCGCCCTTTGAGAATGACATCCTGCGAGAGGCCTGAGTTATGCGGCAGGGGTGAATTTTCCTTAACCTCGATGCGGTCGCGATTCTCCACGCAGAAGGCGTAGTAAAAATAATCGGTGGCTTTGTTGTAGAGGGTGATGTGAAAATCAGTGGCGGGGATGATCTGCGCGGTCTGGGCATAGATGAGTTCAAGCACATCATCGAAAATCAAGGTGATGTTCACGCCTTGCGAGACAAGCGACAGCGCGTTCATTTCCTGCACGCGGCGTTCGAGGTCTGAAACGGTCTGGGCGCGTTCAATGGACAGGGATGCCTGTTCGCACATGTTTTCCACGAATGCCAGATCCTGCGGTGTATAGGGTTGTCCTGAAAGACGCGAGCCCAGCGCCACCCAGCCAAGTGGACGTTCCTTGCCCGGCAGGCGGACAAATAGCCGCGCTCCTAATAGCGTGAGGCGCGCCTCTTCTTCTTTCAACGATGCTGGCAGGTTTGCCCCATCCAGGTAGAGGGGCAGGCGTTCCCGCTGAAAATATTGCGCCAGCGGACTGGAGGATGCAAAACGGATGTCACTGGTGGGGCGGCTATCTGAACCGGGTGTGGCAGTGTACTGATCGTTCAGGCTTTCGTACACGTAGATGTGAGTGCGGTCGGGAGCCAGAGTGCCCATCAGACTTTCGCGCAATGCCAGCGAAATACCAGTCTGGTCAACCACGTTGGCAAGTTTGTGGGTGAATTCCTGCTGACTTTTAAGGTAAGCGCTCTGTCCGCGGAAGAAGGCGTGGTCCACCATGCCTTGCAGACGATTGCGCATTGGGTTGAGAAGGACTGCAACGAGAAAGGCCAGTCCAATGATCATCCATGTATTACTAAATGGCTGGAAGCCTTTGAAGATCAGAGTCAAACCTGTGACGATGATGCCAATCCCGCCCACCACGAAGACGGTCAACAGGACATAGATAAGGCTTTGACGCATCCAGGTGTCGGTTTGGATCAAGCGGAAACGCAGGATTGTGTAGCCGATGGAGGCTGGGAAGAAAACCAACGGCAGAAATAGCCAGGAGGTGGAAAACTGGAATTCGAACAGGTGGAGGACAGAATTGACCAGCCAGACGATCATCAGGCTGAATCCCGCCACCCCGCCGAGCAGGATGGTCCGCGCCTGAGATTTAACCACCGGCGAGGGCGAAAAGAAAACGTGATAAACCATGAAACCAAAATAGATGAGCCCGGCAACTGCCACAAATAAATACAGCATCTGCCACATCCCGATGTAAGCATTTGGATGCTGGAGGTCAAATAGGGTGGTGGATGCGTATATGGCCAGGAGCAGGCCGACTAAATAGCCGATCCAGCGCACGTACGGACGGCGAATGGCAGGACGGAATTCCTGTGGGAAAGTCATGGCCATATCGAACATCGAGCCGCCGAGGATGGCGACCGCCAGAGTCCACAGGTAGGTGAAGCCGTGCGTGGTGAACAGATCGAATAATGTACCGAGAACGATGGCCAGCGAGGATGCAAAGAGCGAGAAGGCGCGTCCAGCCGATTCCCCGCGGCGCAGGCCAAAGATCCACAAGCTGGTTAAGAGAAAGAGTCCGCTGACGATAAAAGGAATGACAACATATCCGAGGTAGTCTGGCATCGGGAATTTATCCAGCTTTACATCGAAAGTTTTTTCCTCGCCTGTGATCATGCGAATTGTTACCGGGATCGTTTCTCCAGCTGAGAAGCCCCCGCTGGTTGGTAACGTGCCTGGTATGACTCCACGCAGAACATTTTCAATGTCGGTGGAATCCCGCACCTGAACCCCATTAACAGCAATTAACTGATCGCCGAATTCTGTCTGACCATACAGCGACCATGCTTCGGACAATTGGCTGGGTCCGGCCGCGTTTCTGAGCATGGTCTGCTCGAACAGTGCGCCTAGGAAAGGCAAATTCACCCATTTCCTTGCGAGAAAGAGCGCGAAGACAAAAGCCAGGATGGCCGCGCCCTGATAGATGGTCACGATCACCTGGAGTACACTATTTAATGAAACTTTCAACCGCGGGGATTCAAACATGGTTGCCGCAAATTTTTCCTGCCGTCGGTGGATTTTGGTGAGAATATTTTACACTTAATTCCAAACCCCAAAGATGGTACTTTCATAACAAACAAGCCCCTCTCTTTTTGGGAGAGGGGCAGGGATGAGACGCTAAATATCGAGATTGCGAACTGCTTTGGCGTGGGTCTGGATGAAGCGTCGGCGGGGATCGACCGCATCGCCCATGAGCATGTCAAAGGTCCGGTCTGCTTCGGCCGCGTCGTCCACGGTCACCAGAAGGAGGGTACGGTTCTCCGGATTCATGGTCGTCTCCCAGAGTTGTTCGGGATTCATTTCGCCAAGACCTTTATAGCGTTGGATGCTGGCCTTGTCAGCGGCGGCCATTTCTTTTAAGAGTTTATCCTTCTCTTTATCGCTGTAGGAATATTTCACGCTATTCTTGTAAGCGATGCGATACAGCGGCGGCTGGGCGATGTAAAGGTGGCCGTCTTCAATGAGAGAGGGCATATAGCGGAAGAAAAAAGTCAGCAGGAGGGTGCGGATGTGCGAACCGTCCACATCGGCGTCGGTCATGATGATGACGCGTCCGTAACGCAGGCCTTCGAGGTCGAAGCCTTCGCCGATGCCCGTGCCGAGCGCCGAGATGAGCGCCTTGACTTCATTATTGCCGAGGATCTTGTCGAGGCGGGCGCGCTCGGTGTTCATGATCTTGCCGCGCAGGGGCAGGATCGCCTGGAAGTGGCGGTCGCGTCCCTGTTTGGCCGAACCGCCAGCCGAGTCACCTTCCACAATGTAGAGTTCGGTCTTGGCTGAGTCACGCTCGGAGCAATCGGCCAGTTTACCCGGCAGTGTGAGACTCTCCAACGCCGACTTGCGGATGACAAGGTCGCGCGCTTTGCGCGCCGCATCGCGCGCTCGTGAAGAGGTGAGACACTTGGCAATGATGGCTTTTGCCGCTTGCGGGTTTTCCTCCATGAACGTGCTGAATGCCTCGCCCACCACCTGCGTCACGTACGTCTGCACCTCGGGGTTCATCAACTTCACTTTGGTCTGCGACTCAAACTGCGGGTCCGGGTGTTTGACCGAGACGATGGCGGTCATCCCCTCGCGCGTGTCGTCGCCGGTAAAGTTTGGGTCTGCATCTTTCAGCAATCCGTTCTTGCGCGCGTAGTCGTTGATAACGCGCGTCAGCGATGAGCGCAGGCCGGTCATATGTGTGCCACCGTCCACGGTGTTGATCGTGTTGGCAAACGAGTAAACCGATTCCGTGAACGCGTCAGTATATTGAATGGCGGCTTCGATACCGATGCCCTCGATATCTTTTTCAATGTAAACCGCCGAGTGCAAAGTTTCGCGGTTGCGATTCAAATAGCGGACGAAGGATGTGATGCCGCCCTCGAAATAGAACGTCATCTCCTTGTTCGTGCGTTCATCCTCGAAGAAGATGGTGACGCCGCGCGTGACAAAGGCCATCTCGCGGAAGCGCTGGACGAGTGTATTGAAGTGGAACTCCATCTCCTCTTTGAAGATCTTCGGGTCATACTTGAACGTGGTCTTGGTTCCGCTGACATTGGCTTTTGCCTTCCCGATGACTTTTACCGGGGCTTTCGGGATGCCGCGTTCGTAGCGCTGAAAGTGGACCTGTCCCTCACGTTTGACTTCGACCTCGCACCATTCCGAAAGCGCGTTCACCGCGCTGACGCCCACGCCGTGCAAACCGCCCGACACCTTATAACCGCCGCCGCCAAACTTGCCGCCCGCGTGCAGGGTGGTCATCACCACCTCCAGCGCGGACTTCTTCATCTGCGGATGCATCCCCACCGGGATGCCGCGTCCGTTATCGGTGACGCTCACGCTCGAGTCCGGATGGATGTAGATCTCGATGCGCGTGCATGCGCCAGCCAGCGCCTCATCGATTGAGTTGTCCACTACTTCGTAGACGAGATGGTGCAAGGCCTTGACGTCTGTGCCACCCACGTACATGCCGGGGCGGCGTCGAACAGCTTCAAGGCCTTCGAGTACCTGAATATTATCTGCTTCGTACTTGCCGTTGGATTGAACCATGATTTTCTCCGAAATAATTCACCACGGAGAACACAGGGACCACAGAGAGTCGCTCTCCGTGTTCCTCGCGTGTCCGGTGGTGAAAAAATCTAAGTCTGCGGCGCGGCTGTGCCTGGTTTCAGCCGATGGAACACAAGCTCCAGCCATGCGTTCATATCGCGATAGTAAATAAAGGATGCCGCCAGCAATGCAGTAGTGACAAATGCATGCCCGGCGATTCCCACCAGCGTCATCCACGAATTGTCTGCAGGAACAGCCCACAGATAATTCAAACCCTGACTGATGATGAAGACCGCCAGCACAAACATGCTACTGCTGGGCAGGGTGAAGCGCGCCATGCGCATGCTGGAATAGATCGAATAAAAAGCGTTCTGACCGCGCAGGTACATGCCATGCGGCGCGAAGAATATCGGGACGATGATCCATGCGCTGAACAAGGCCAGCACAAACATTGCCGCTTGCAGAATCCCGGGGCTGACCATGCTGATGACACCCAGCAGGATCATGACGGGGACGCCGATCATGATCGTGATGATCGTGAAAATGGTCGAGAACAGCAGGGTCTGCATTACTGCACGCCCGGATCCAAATGACGCCTCGCGGCTCCCGGTCACACCGGAGACCCAGTTGAAGTACAACCCGCCCAGTGTCCAGCCAATGAAAGTCAATAGGAAGAACCAGCCGAGAAAATCAACCTCCGATCCAATTTCAATGTTGGATTGTTGACCCAGTGGATTTGTCACGGGCAGTTTCGCGGCCATCAGGCTGGAGACGCCCACGGGAAAAGTCCGCAGGGACGCAAACAGGTTAAATCTTGGCAACCACTCGGCCAGCAACTTCTGGGTGGCTTCCACATTCTCGATCGGCATGCTTCCGCCTGTCAGCGCCGCCATCTGTTCGAACGCGGCCATGAAAATCTTTTGCACGCTCAGGCGCGGACCAAACCAGAGCAGGAAGTCCAACGCCAGCGGCAAGAGCAGAACGGAAAGATGCGTGGAGATCACATCCATGCCGGCTTTGATGGCGTTGATCACACCTGGCGGAGGCGGAATCGGGGTGGGGGATTGAGGCGCTTCCATAACCGATTAATTTTACCATAGCGGTTTGGTCTCTTGGCAGTGCCCGCTGGGGCAGGTACAATGCGGAGCATGCAATCTCGTTCCTTCCTGCCGGATATCAATCGAACCGGTGTTTTAACGGCCACTGTTCTGCTGGCGTTTGCCCTTACGCGTCTCCTGCCTGCTTCGCAAGTTGTCCTGCGCCTGACCCTGGGCAGTTTCTTCCTGACTTATCCAATCAGCCTGACGACGGTTATGACCCTGTTTGCTGCGGGAGTCACCGCCACAGGCATGGACTGGCTGTTGCGCGGCCATCCCGCACTGGGTTCCCGGCAGACGGTGGAACACTGGCTTCTGCCCACGCTCACTACATTTGTCATTGGCGTCCCGCTTTCACTCCTGCCAGGAGGTGTTTCCTGGTGGGTCACTTTTGCTGTTGCAGGGCTGGCGCTTTTGACCGTGTTCATCGCGGAATACGTGGCCGTGGACCCAACTGCCCCAACCCATTCCGCCGCGACGGGATTGTTGACAGCGCTCTCGTTCGCGGTTTACCTGATCCTGTTGACAACCGTTCATTCATCCGGTCAGCGGCTGATTCTTCTTGTTCCGGTTGTTTTTATTGTCAGCGGTCTGGTGTCGTTACGCGCCCTGCATCTTCGCCTGCAACGCTGGGATTTTTTCTGGGCGGGCGGCATCGCTCTTGTCTCCGCACAACTGGCTTCGGCATTGCATTACTGGCCGCTCTCCCCGATCCAATTTGGTTTGGCCCTATTGGGACCGCTCTACGCGTTGACTTCTCTGGCCGGCAGTCTGGGGGAATCTGCTCCCGTTCGACGCGCGGCAATCGAGCCTCTGGCCGCGCTCGCTTTGGCCTGGATCGCGGCCGCGTTTTTGGGGTGAATCCGCGCTGTCCATAACGGAGGCAGGACACAGCCTCGCGTGGTGCAGAGCCGTCCACGTGAGCAACTTGGCCGCCAATCCCGTGTTATCGTTTTCATCATATTTTGGAGAGAGACCGTGACTCAAACGTTGATTAATTTTGGTGTGCTGTTGCTGGCCTATCTGCTTGGCTCTGTGCCATTTGGACTTTTGATCGTGAAACTGCGCACCGGACAAGACATCCGCAATATCGCCAGCGGGCGCACGGGCGGCACGAACGCCATGCGCGCGGCTGGTTTTTGGGCAGGGATGTTAACTGCCATCTTCGATATCTTAAAAGGCGCAGGCTCGGTCTGGCTGGCGCAGGCCATTAGCCCCGATGCTCATTGGGTTCATGTGTTTGCGCCCATCTTTGCGATCCTCGGCCACAACCATTCCATTTTCCTTCCGGAGTTTGATGAGGGCGGCCGCTTCAAAGGTTTGCGCGGCGGCGCGGGTGGTGCTCCTGCGGTGGGTGGCGCTTTTGGTTTGTGGCCCGCGTCACTGGCGATCATTTTGCCGCTGGGTGTGATCGTCTTTTTCACGCTGGGTTACGCCTCTGTCACCACCATGAGCGTGGCGTTGTTTTCCATCATCGTTTTCGCAGTGCGCGCCGCGTTTGGCTTCCCGTGGGTGGATGTGCTGTACGGTGTGCTGGCTGAAATTCTTCTCATCCTGGCTTTGCGCCCAAACATCAAAAACCTGCTGGCTGGAACCGAACGGGTGGTGAACATCAGCCTGCACGGGCGTATCAAGGCTAAACGCGAAGCTGAGGCATCCAAATCAGAATCCTGAACTAAATGTGGCGGGACGTTTGCTGGTAGAATCCCGCTCATGCTTAAAAAGTTCTGGCGACTTCTTTGGCGCCTCGCATTGACCCTGAGCCTGCTCGGCCTCTTTGGGCTTTTTCTTCCCCGATTCATTTTCCTGCTCTACGCCAAGCCTCGCACGTTTTCCGTTAAGGATGTCCCGTCGCGCCGCGTGGCTATCGTCTTTGGTGCGGGACTTTGGCGCGATGGGACGCCGACTCCCGTTTTGCGCGACCGCGTCCAGACCGCGGCTAATCTTTATTTTGCAGGCAAAGTGGAAAAGATGTTGATGAGCGGCGACAATCGGGTCGTGGAATATAACGAGCCTGAAGCCATGCGGCAGTACGCACTCAGCCTCGGCGTGCCAGACGAGGATATTGTCCTCGATTACGCGGGCAGGCGCACCTACGACACCTGTTTCCGCGCCCGCGATATTTTCGGCGTCGACTCTGCCATCCTCGTCACGCAGGGATTCCATCTCCCCCGCGCCATCTACCTCTGCAACATGCTAGGTGTGAATGG